>JAYZBJ010000175.1:0-42651 GCA_036338795.1 Pseudomonadota bacterium
ATGAGCCGGACATTTTCAGCGAGCCAGCCATCCTTTTGTTCAAGGGCACTCAGTTCTATGCTGGCTGGGTCCAGACCATTCCGTTTGCACGCCCGCCGTTCGATGACCTTCTGAAGGGCATCAAGTTCATTCAGAAAGAAGGATACCCGCCACGCGGCAAGCTTGGCTGAGATCGCCGCAGCGGGAACATTGCATGCGGGTGATTAGCTGGGCGTTGCCTGACGTTCAGCTTCACCCCATATGATGTGACGTAGAAATTTCTATCGGCGCGAAAGACCATGAAACATTTCATCCCTGCCATCGCCACGCTTGCGCTTCTTGGCGCCTGCTCAACCGCGACCCCTTACCAGGCGGCCAGCACGTCTGACCGTGGATACTCCGACCAGCAGGTCGAGACCAACCGGTGGATGGTCAGCTTTGCTGGCAACAGTCTCACTGACCGACAGACGGTGGAGACTTACCTTCTCTACCGTGCTGCCGAGCTGACGACGCAGAATGGCTATGACCACTTTAGTGTGACCCAGCGCGATACCGACAGTGACTCCAGCTTCGTGCCAATCGGCGGTCACTATCCGCACTTTCACGCCTATTATAATTATTATGGCCCGTACTGGCGTCGCGGTTTCCATGACCCTTGGGGACCAGGCCGTCCAGCCGATTATCGCGAAGTTACGCGCTATGAGGCCACGGCAGAAATCGTGATGGGCCGAGGCCCGAAACCTGATGACCCAGCCTATTTTGATGCAGACGATGTCCTGATGAACCTTTCAGGCCGTATCCAGAGGCCGGAAATCGGCTAGTCGCCAAATGATTCGATAACGATGATTGACCTCCCCGATGTTTCGTCGGGGAGGTTTTTCATGTGTAGACACCGTCCAGAAAAAAGCCCGCTCGTCACGAGCGGGCTTTCTGGATCGCGTAAGATGCGTCAGCGCTTAGCGCGGCGCCATCCGGATCGCGCCGTCGAGGCGGACGTCTTCGCCATTGAAGTAGGCGTTGACGATCATCTCTCGTGCGAGCGAAGCATACTCGTCCGGGTTGCCGAGACGTGCCGGGTTCGGAACCTGGGCACCGAGGGCCTGCTTCACGTTTTCCGGCGCGCCTTGCAGGAGCGGCGTGTTGAAGATGCCAGGCAGGATGGTGTTGACGCGAATGAGCTCTCGCGAAAGGTCACGCGCGATCGGCAGGGTCATGCCGACAACGCCGCCCTTGGAAGCGGAATAAGCGGCCTGGCCGATCTGGCCGTCTTCTGCTGCGACGGAAGCTGTATTGACGATTGCTCCGCGCTCACCCTCAATCGGGTCGAGCGTCATCATGCCAGCAGCGGATTTCGCGATGCAACGGAAGGTGCCAACGAGGTTGATCTGGATAATCAGGTCGAACTTGTCGAGCGGGAAGTGACCGATCGCGCCAGTTTCCTTGTTGCGCGAAGCCGTCTTGATCGCGTTACCGGTCCCGGCGCAGTTCACAAGAATGCGCTCCTGGCCAATGGCTGCGCGGGCTTTCTCGAAGCCAGCGTCGACAGATGCTTCATCCGTAACGTTTACTTCGCAGAACACGCCGCCAAGTTCCTTGGCAAGCGCTTCGCCTTTTTCCGCATTGAGATCGAAGAGGGCAACCTTCACGCCTTCAGCTGCGAGCTTCCGAGCAGTCGCAGCACCAAGACCGGATGCGCCACCCGTGATGACTGCGCTGATGTCTGAGCTGAGTTTCATTCTGTTGGTTCTCCCTTGGAACAGTCGTATAGTCTCATGCGATCTATCGGGTATGGAGAGGCCCGCCAATGCGTAACCCAACGGAAATTGTGATCGAAAACGGAGAGAGCGGGCCGCGCTATCTGCCAATGGGTATCGAGCCTTCACGAAAGCGCACGAAACGCAAGTTCCTGCCCAAACTCCTGCACGTCGCCGGACGCATTCCCTTCGCGGATGATCTTGCCGCCGCCTATTACGCCGCGATTGATCCCGCGACGCCCAAAAAGGCGAAAGCCGTCCTGTTCGCAGCGCTCGGATACTTCGTTGTTCCGTCGGACATGGTGCCGGACGTGATTGCAGGATTGGGATTTACTGACGATGCGACCGTGCTCGCGACGGCTCTCAGCATTGTCGGCACGCAAGTGCGCGAACGCCACCGCAAATCGGCCCGGCGCCTGCTCGGGCTGCCGGAGCCCCAGCAGGCAAGTGAGTAAAAGCTAGCCGATACCCGGTGTGAAGCTGAGTTCGCCGGGCTTGATCAAACGGGCACCTTCGCTCGGTGAAATCTGATAGATCGAAAGCTTGCGCTCTGCCGTGCCATCCGCGATGAACCGGAACAGACCGTTCAGGCCGACGAAGCCATCCTGCGTCATCAGTTCATCACGCGTCAGGTCGCCATCCGCCGAAAGTGAAATCACGAGCGCCGCTGCATCATAAGCCTGCGCTGCAAGGCTCGTTGGTGCGCGTCCATAAATGCGGCGGTAACGCGTTTCAAATGCATCAAGATCGGCATTTGGTGGCGCAACGAACCAGGCGTCTTTCAGTGACGGTTCGCGCCAGACGCTCTGATCATTCCAGCCCGACAAGCCCATCAGCTTCGTTTCGCGTGTCATGTCATGATAGGCGAGCAGAGGAGCGACCTTGCGCAACTGCGTTCCCCGCTCCGGAATAAGGACGGCAACCGGTCCGCCGGAACGGGTGGCGGAGTTAATCGAGTTGGCAAGGTATTTCGCCTCGCTTGATGGCGAGCCGCTACCTTCTGGATAGAAGCCGGACGCGACGACCATACCACCCGCCTGGCTAGCTTCGAACTGAAGCGCTGTTTCGATCCGCATGCCGAGCGCACTCTGCGGGCCGAAATACGCGAACTGCCGGTAGCCATTGTCCATGGCGTACTCGACAAGCGCGGACACCTCCTCTTCCGGGCTGATTGAGGCCAGCCAGGTATTACCTCCCGCCACGTCGCGATCATTGGAGAAGCCGATGACAGGCGTACCAGCCAGGGATCTTGTCTCATTCAGTGAAGCCACACTGCTTCCGAACAGCGGGCCGAGGAAGAAACTAGCCCCTTCCGACTTGGCTTGCTCGGCCATTTCTGAGGCCTGGCTTCGCGAACCGGCCGTATCCTTCGGCAGCAGCACAAACGAATCGGGCGCATGGTCGAACAGCGCCATTTCGATACCGGCAAGCATGCCCTCGGCTTCAGCGCGGACCCCTGAATTCGGGTGTGTGAATGGCAGGAGCACGCCGGCGCGGATCAGGTCCTTGCCCTTCAGGAATTCCGGAGTGAATTCCCCCGGAAGCGGCGTCGGAAGTCCATTCGCATCAATCTCGATGCCATTTGCGTGCAGACTACCAAGCTGGTCGACACCTGATGCGTCGCCGGTGCGTCCCGGATCGACCCTCGGTTTTCCACTGGAAATCGGTGCTGGTGGTGAGGCCGGACCGGTGGCACAACCAGCCAGTGCAATGAAAGCTGCAAAAACAAGGCTTGGCGCGAGGCGTCCAAAGCGTGATTGTGCCCGAGATGTCATCAAGTGATCCTTCCATTCCGGCAGACAGCCGTTCAGTGCCCGAGACTAGTGCTGCTCAGGGAGCCAAGCAACACGTCAGACCGCAACTCGAATCCGGTCTGCATATCGTTTCCACGCCGATTGGCAATCTGCGTGACATAACCCTTCGCGCCATCGACACACTGGCTTCGGCCGACGAAGTTCTGGCCGAAGACACACGCGTCGCGCGCAAGCTGCTAGATGCCCACGGCATTCGTGCGAAACTGAGTGCCTACCATGACCATAATGGGGCAGAGCGTCGGCCAGAGATTCTCAAGCGACTGCAGGATGGCGCCCGCATTGCACTGATTTCCGACGCCGGAACGCCGCTCGTTTCCGACCCGGGCTGGAAGCTCGCCCACGAGGCCGCTGAAAGTGGTATCCGCATTGTGCCCGTACCAGGCGCGTCAGCGATGCTGGCTGGCCTCGTGGCATCCGGGTTGCCGAGCGACAAATTCATGTTTTGCGGGTTCCTTCCGGTGAAATCAGGACAACGCAAGCGCGAGGCGGAAACGCTGAAGCAGGTGCCTGCAACTCTGATCTTCTACGAAGGCGGCTCACGGCTGGCCGATTGCCTGAGCGACCTTGCTGAAACCTTCGGCCCAGGCCGACCTGCCGCTGTCGCACGCGAGCTGACAAAACTGTTCGAGGAGACCCGACGCGCGCCGCTAGGCGAACTGGCCGAACACTATCGGCAGGCGGGGCCACCAAAAGGTGAAATTGTCATCCTCGTGGGGCCGCCCCTCGAAGAAGCTGCCAGTCAGGACGATATCGACACCGCTTTGCGCAAGGCGCTGGCAGAAGCGCCGTTAAAGCAGGCCGCCAACATGGTCGCTGAGGCGTTCGGCATCTCGAAACGTGAAGCCTACCAACGGGCGCTGACATTGAAGTCAGATGGCTGACCAGCGAAACCGCCGTATTGCAGCAGAAAACAAGGGCCGGCGCTCGGAAGCTTTCGCTGCATTCTGGCTTCGGCTAAAAGGCTATCGAGTTCTCGCTGCGCGTGTGCGGCTTCCGGTTGGAGAGATTGACCTTATCGCCCGCCGGGGCGGCGTCATCGCCTTTGTCGAGGTCAAGGCGCGCAGCACTTTGCTGGCGGGCGAAACAGCTGTCTCGGCTGCGAGCTGGAAGCGCATCAACCGGGCTGCGGAAAGCTGGATGGCCCGGCATCCTGCACTTGCAAAGCTTGACTGGCGGTTCGATCTCATCGTCATGGTGCCACGCCGACTGCCCGTTCATCTCGCTGACAGGTGGCGCCCAGATTTCGCCCAAAGCCGGTTTTAAGGCCTACGGATCAATCAAGGTTTATAGATGTTATCCATGTCCCGAATTGCTCTTCTGTCCCTCGCCATTTGCGCGCCGCTCCTCGCCTCCGGATGCATTGCTGTAGCTGCAGGAACCGCCGGCGCCGTGGGGCTGGCCACGGTTCAGGACAGGTCGGTCGGCGAGGCCGTCGATGACGCGACCCTCTCGACCGATATCAAGACCAAACTCCTGAATGAAGGCGGTTTTGGCGAAGTCGACGTGGAAGTCGCGCAAGGCCTTGTCCTCCTGTCGGGCCGCGTGAACACGCCCGAGCAACGCGTGCGCGCCGAAGACATCGCCTGGAGTTCGCCGCGCACTCAGGATGTCGCGAACGAAATCAACATCGAAACCTCGGGTGGCTTCCTCGCCAATGCTTCAGACGAGCTGGTCACCGCGCGCGTGCGTGCATCACTTGTCGCTTCGGCCGACGTGAAAAGCATCAACTACAATATCGAGACGTATAATGGCGTTGTGTACCTGATGGGCATCGCGCGTTCCCAGAATGAGCTGCAGGAGGCGACACGCCGCGCCAGCCATGTCGGGGGGGTAAAGCGGGTCGTCTCTTACGTCCGTGTCAGTTCAGAGCGAGCCAATGCCCGCGCCGCACGCACAGGACACGACGAATTGCTCGGCGCACCGGCGACCAACTAGGCTGATCAGGACGCGCCCTGCCGCGCAGTGATCCGGGCACCATCCTCGTTCTCAAGCACAAGCAGTCCGGATTCGTCGATCTGCACGTATGACACCGTCTGGAGCACGGAGATAATCGCCTGCTCCTGCTCCATGAGCTGCGGCACACAGGCCTTTCGGGTCAGAGCGAGTGGCGCAATCGTCAGCATCCCTGCGTTCAGCTTGAAGCTTCCCGTATAGGCATTGCAGGAGGCGTTTCCGCTGATTCGGCCATCTTCCCCGAAGCGGATCGTCGCCCGCGTCGTCTGAAGCAGCGGATCGTCGCCAAGGCGCGCAACCATCCATTCATTGCCAGCCAGCTGCGGGATCGAAACCACCGCGCGTGGCTCCGGGCTCAAAACCACACTGCCGAGATTGACCGGTCCGGCATCCTTGCTGAAGACCGTGCCGTCATTGTTTGTCCAGAGCAGCTCACCCGCCGCGTTCAAGATGCGCGCCTCAAGCCGGACAAGCCCTGTCGAAATCTCTTCCCAGTTTTCGATCTCGATCCCGAAAGGCACGGGCACCTGGCGCCCGTTGAGCGAAAGGCTTTCTTCCCGAAACGCACCCTCGGAAATCGCTGCCCCCTGTTCCCAGAGTGAAAGTGACACGCGAGAATCTGACGGTAGCGGCACCCGCTGGCGATAGGTCAGGGACCCGGTCACGCGCATCGGCTCTGCCTCCGGTTCGACATTGGAGCTCGCAATCGTTGCTAGGTCATCATCAATCGCGCCGCCATCCTCGTCGACTTCAGGCTGAACTTCGACCGGGGCATCAACCGGCGTTTCGTCGGGCTGTGTCACGCAAGCAGCTGCCAGCACGCCGGCAACAGCAAATGCAGTTACTAATCTCATGATGCGTCCCTCAGAAACTTTGGCACGGATCCAATCAGGCATGATCCAGCCAGCGGTCAGTATCGTAAACGCATCCGTAGCCCGAGTTCCACGCCAAATTATAGCTCTTTGTTTTTAAATAATTTTTCATGATCCGAGCGTCCGGGCCCGCCGTAACCAGGCCATTAACACAGGAAAGGACCTCCCCCATGAAAATTCTTTTTGCTTCCGTTGCTGCGACCGCCATGACGTTCGGCGGTATCGGCCTCGCCGCGCACGCTGAACATCACATGGAGAAGAAGGACAAGATGGACATCGTGGAAACGGCGTCCGCAAATGACGACTTCTCGACGCTCGTGACAGCAGTTTCCGAAGCTGGCCTCGTCGACGCGCTGAAAGCCGAAGGCCCATACACAGTGTTCGCGCCGACCAATGCAGCCTTCGACGCCCTTCCGGAAGGAACGGTTGAAACGCTGCTAATGGACGAAAACATTGATCAGCTGCAGGGCATCCTGAAACTTCACGTCGTTTCCGGCAAGATCAAGGCTGGCGATATCGCTGAAGGCTCGACCGAAGTCGAAACGCTGGCCGGCGATACCATCGTTGTCACCAAGGATAGCCACGGCGCAGTAACCGCCGGCGGCGCAGATGTCGTCAAAGCGGACATCTACACGTCCAACGGCGTCATTCATGTCATCGACAGCGTTATCCTCCCCGAATAAGCGCGCGAATTGACGTAACAGAAGGCCTCCCGGTTTAGCTGGGAGGCTTTTTTTGTGACCTGAAACAGGGCTGCCCCACGCCAGAGCCTTATCAAGGCACGTTTTTCATCACATATAGCGCGGGCAACGATGATCACTGGAGACACGATGAGCCTGCGCATTGCCATTCAGATGGACCCACTCGAACTGGTCGACATCAAAGCCGACACGACATTTGCGCTCGCCGAATGTGCGCAGGCCCGCGGGCATCAACTCTTCGTCTATGAACCGAAGCATTTGAGTTTCGACACCGGTCGACTGATCGCTCGGGCACGACCTGCAAAAGTCCAGCGTGTCGAAGGCGAGCCTGGCGTGTTCGGGCCTGAGACTGTGATCGATCTCGAAGAGGATGTGGACGTGATCCTGATGCGCCAGGACCCACCATTCGACATGGCCTACATCACAGCCTGTCATCTGCTCGAATTGCTTAAGGGCAAGACACTCGTCCTGAATGACCCGGAATTTGTCCGGTCAGGTCCGGAAAAGATTTTCCCGCTCCTCTTTCCGGAGATCATTCCAGACACATTGATCTCCCGCGATCTTCAGGCGGTGATCGACTTTCGGAACAAGCACAAGGACATCATCATCAAGCCGCTCTACGGCAATGGTGGCGCAGGCGTTTTCCGCATGAAGGAAGACGACAGCAATTTCAGTTCGTTGATGGAAATGTTTCTCGAGCGCACGCGCGAACCCCTGATTGCACAGGCCTTCCTGCCTGCGGTCTCAAATGGCGACAAGCGAATCATCCTTGTCGACGGCGAAGCGGTCGGCGCAATCAATCGGCGCCCGAAGAAAGGTGAGACACGCTCTAACCTGCACGTTGGCGGAACAGCCGAACCCGTTGAACTGACAGAAGCGGACAAGAAAATCTGTGAGACGATCGGCCCTGAACTCAAGCGCCGCGGCCAGATTTTTGTCGGCATCGACGTGATCGGCGACAAGCTGACCGAGGTGAACGTAACCTCTCCAACCGGCATTCAGGAACTGAAGCGCTTTACAGGCATCGATGCAGCCGCCATCTTCTTCGATGTGGTGCAACACATGGTTGCCAAGTCCTGACAGGACAGTCACTCTGGGAGGATGAACATGAAAGCTGCCGCATTCGCTTCCATCATGGCCGTTTCGCTTGCGGGCGTAGCCTGTTCGGAAAAAGCACCAGCCGAAGCTGAGACGCAGACGCCGGAAACCACGAGCGAGACCGCTCAGGCCGAGCGTGGCCAGTTCAACCTGCGCTATCCGGCCAACGGCTCGCCAGCGGCCAGCAGCGAGACGTCCAGCCAGTTCAACCTGCGCACGCCGGATTCTGTCGGCTCTGACGCCGGCCAGGCCTTCAGGCTGCCGGAAGGTGCCGTGCGTGACAACGCGCTGAGCGACATTCAGGAAATCCGCACGCCCGACATGGTCGATAGCGAGCCGGAAGCGACGGACCCGGACGACGATATCAGTCGCCTCGACTAGCTTGTCGCTCGATGTCGCCCTGAAATCGAATTCGTTCTTTATTTGTTCCAGCTCGCCTGTTAGCGTCATCAAAACGGTGGGACGCGGCGCATGGTGGCACGAATAACGACATTTGCCTTTGAGGGCATTGAAGCGAAGCCTGTGGATGTGCAGGTCCAGATCACATCCGGAAATCCGCATTTCGCCATTGTCGGTCTGCCTGACAAGGCCGTGGGCGAAAGCCGGGAACGGGTTCGTTCCGCTTTCGCGGCGATCGGCCTCGCCCTGCCGCCGAAACATATCACGATCAATCTTGCGCCTGCTGACCTCCCCAAGGAAGGCAGCCATTACGACCTCGCCATCGCGCTCGGCCTGCTGGCCGCGATGGGTGTGGTCGCGCCAGACGCCCTCGATGGGTACGCCGCGATTGGTGAGCTCTCGCTGGATGGCACTGTCGGGCGAACACTTGGGGCTCTGCCTGCAGCCATGGCGGCGCAGGCGATGGATTTGAGGCTGATCTGCCCGGAGGCCTGTGGCCCCGAGGCGGCATGGGCAGGTGAAGGCACATTGGCTGCTCCCAGTCTGATCGCGATGATCAATCACTTCGCAGGCCGGGCCAGCCTTGCCGCCCCTGTCGCGGGAGAGCTGGAAGTACAAGCCACCGGACCTGATCTTGCGGACGTCAAAGGCCAGGACGGTGCCAAACGCGTTCTGGAAATCGCTGCGGCAGGCGGCCACAATCTTCTTTTCTGCGGTCCTCCCGGATCAGGCAAATCCATGCTGGCAAAGCGTCTGCCCGGCCTGTTGCCGCCGCTATCGGCGAATGAGCTGCTTGAGGTCTCGCAAATCCAGTCGGTCGCCGGATTGCTTGAACGCGGAAAGTTGTCCCGCCAGCGCCCATTTCGTGCTCCGCATCACTCAGCCTCGATGCCCGCACTCGTTGGTGGCGGTATCAAGGCGCGGCCAGGTGAGGTTTCTCTTGCCCATCACGGCGTCCTTTTCCTGGATGAGCTACCGGAGTTTCCGGCACAGGTTCTCGACAGCCTCCGTCAACCGCTCGAGGACGGGTCTGTTGTCATCTCGCGCGCCAATCGGCACGTCCATTACCCTGCCCGCTTCCAGCTCGTCGCGGCCATGAACCCATGCCGGTGCGGCGGTGGCCCGGGGACGGGCGCCTGTCGGCGCGGCCCCGGCTGTGCGCGCACCTACCAGGCCCGCATTTCAGGCCCCTTCTTCGACCGGCTAGACCTCTTTTTCGATACGCCGCCTGTCACCGCCATGGACCTCACGCTCCCTGCCCCCAGTGAAGGCTCAAGGGAAGCGGCGGCACGTGTCGCCGCCGCGCGTGCCATCCAGACCGACCGATATGAAGACGCGCCGAAATCCGGACAGCGTCCGGTCAACGCTGACGCCCCCGCAAACAGCATTGCCAGTATCGCCGCACCAGACGACGCAGCGACGGCGCTCCTTTCAGATGCCGCCGCGAAACTTGCCCTGTCGGCCCGCGCCTATCACCGCGTCCTGAAGGTTGCGCGAACCATCGCCGATCTGGACGGCACGGACAGCGTCAGACGCGTACACATTGCCGAAGCCCTCAGCTATCGGCGCCGCCTACCGGAAGACCAGCCCGCGCCCGGCGCTACGCGGTCGCTCGCGCGCTGATCGCTCGCCGATTAAGCGATTTGTCAGGCATTTGTGTCTATGACCGTCCTCATGACAGAAAATTCCGGCAACCTCTCGCCCGAACAGGCCTTCCTCGCGACGACAACCCACGAGATCCGAACACCGCTCAACGGCATTCTCGGAACGGTCTCGCTTCTCCTGGAAACTAAGCTTGATCCTGCCCAGAAGGAATATGCCGAAGCGATCCACCAGTCCGGCTCACGGTTGCTCGATCTTCTGAACAACGTCCTCGACTTCGCTCGTCTTGATGCGGGTGCGCAAAGCGTTGAGCGGGAACGCTTCCGGGTGGCGACGCTGGCACGCGAAGTGACAGAGCTGCTTGCCCCAAGGGCCCACAATCGCGGAATTGACCTTGGCGTTCTGGCGCGGCCCGGTGTGCCGGCAGAGATTGTGGCTGATGCCGGGAAAATTCGCCAGATCCTCTTCAACCTCGTCGGCAACGCGATCAAATTCACGGAGTCCGGCGGCGTCCTAATCGATATCCATTACACGGCCGGCCAGATCGAATTCCGGATCATCGACACGGGCCCCGGGATCGCCGCTGAAGACCAGGATCGCCTGTTCGAAGCGTTCCGGCAGTCATCTGCCGGGGACGCACTGAAAGATGGCGGCGTCGGGCTGGGGCTCGCCATCGTCCGCAAGCTGGCCGACACACTCGGCGGCGATGTCAGCCTTTGTAGCGAGGAGGGGGCTGGCGCCTGCTTTTCCGTCCGCATCCCGACCGAACACGAAGAGGCGACATTCGATCCGGCGCCGGAGCTGGATTCGGTTCACTCAGTTGTCTTTGCAGGCCTCAGCAATGCTACCGCTTTGTGCGCCTGGGGAAGCCTGTCCCATGCAGGCGCAAAGGTCAGCCTGGCCGATACCGCTCAGCAGGCCCGCCGCGCGAAACCGAATGTGATCATCGCCGCGGCCGAAACTCCGGAGCGGTCGCTGCGCGCGATGACCCGGATCGCGCCGACGCTTGTTGTCGTGCGTCCGGGCGACCGCGGCCTGATGAGCCGGTTTCACGACATGGGAGCGGCAGGTTGGCTGGTGCGCCCGCTTCGCCACTCTTCCCTGATCGAGCGCACACGTCTGGCCGGCCAGGGGTCTCCCGCGCCGGACCACGATGAGGAACAGACGCATAACGGCCGCGTTCTCATCGCAGACGACAATCCGGTGAACACGCTGATTGCAAGACGCGCCTTGGAATCGGCAGGTTTCTCCGTCACAGTCGCCGCGACTGGCCGCGAAGCGGTCGACTTGAGTAAGAGCCTCAAACCGGACCTTGTCTTCATGGATTTGCGCATGCCGATCATGGATGGATACGACGCGATGAGGGCCTTGCGTTCGGGCGGAGTGGACATCCCGATCATCGCCATTTCCGCAGAGATCAATCCCGACATAGAACGGCGCGCCCGCGCGGCAGGTGCTGACGGGGTGGCTGCCAAGCCGCTCGACGCGGATGCGCTGCGCCGCCTCGCCGTGAACTGGACCGAGCAGAAGTCAGGCGCTGCATGAGCGACACACCTTCAGCGGCCAACCAGCGCCGCGAAACTCTTGGCACCGCGTTCAGGAAATACCTGAAGCCCACAATGGCGTTCATGCTGGTGCTCGGTTTCGCATCCGGCCTGCCGCTGATGATGGTCTTCTCGAAGCTGTCCTTCTGGCTGCGAGAAGCGGGCATCGACCGCGCCTCGATTGGCGGCCTCTATGCAGTGTCCTTCGCCTACTCCCTGAAATTCCTCTGGGCGCCGGCCGTTGACCGGATACGTCTTCCCATTCTGAAAAGCCTGCTGGGCCAGCGGCGAAGCTGGATGATCCTGGCCATCAGCGGCACCGCGCTTGGCCTGTTCCTGATCAGCTCGACGGACCCGGCGGTCGCGATCCTACCAACCGTGATTGGCGCGCTTGTGCTCGCTTTTTCCGGTGCCACGCTGGATATCGCTGTCGATGCCTGGCGGATCGAGTCCGCCCCCAATGACGAGCAGGCCAACATGGCGGCCGTTTACAATCTCGGCTACCGGTTCGCCATCATGTTTTCCGGGTTCGGCATGGTGATCGCTGGCGCAACCAGCTGGCACTTTGCCTACGCTCTCATGGCGGCCGTAATGCTGACAATCGGCGCTATCGTGATCTTCTTTATCTCCGAACCTGAACAGACCGAGCGTCTGAAGGAGGAAGGAAAATCCTTCGCCCTGAAGGTCAAGGACGCCGTCGTCGAGCCGTTCTGGCAGCTCGTGCGGAAGTTCGGCGTGTGGGCATTGCCGGTTGCCGGTGTCGTCACGCTTTATCGCATCAGTGACTTCACAATGGGCGTCATGGCCAGCCCCTTCTATGTCGACCTGGGCTACAGTCGTGAGACAGTCGGCTGGATCCAGGGCGTGCTGGGGCCGTGGCCAATCATTGTCGGCGGATTTGTCGGCGGGTTCGTAGCGGTCCGGTACAGCCTGATGCCAGCGCTGATCGCGGGCGGCATCATCACCTTGCTGACAAACGGCGCGTTTGCGGCCCTTGCCCTGCTGGCCGGTCCTGATCTCGATATCGTCGCCAAGGCCGTATCAGAGGGCGTCGCGCCGCCACCTGGCGCAGAGGTCAACACGCCCAGCGTCTGGGCGCTCATGGGCGTGATCGTGGCGGATAATCTGGCCGCAGGCTATGTCGGCTCGGTCTTCATCGCTTACATGTCGTCTCTCGCCGACCGAAAGTTTGCCGCGACGCAGTATGCGCTGCTCAGCTCAGCCTATTCGTTCTTCTGCAAGCTCGCAGCGACGACCACATCGGGGCCCCTATCCGAGGCCATTGGTTGGGCTGGCTTCTTTACGGTCACGGCGCTCTACACGTTGCCGCCAATCGCATTGATCATATTCATCATGAAGTATGGTCCAGACCGGGCGAAAGGCATCCGGATCGACGAGTCGGACGACCTGCACGGCGAAGACGCGCCTGCAGCTGAAAGCCCTGCAAGCGCGCGACGCTAGTCCCTGAATGGGTGTTCCCCGACGCTATTCAGCCGGGGTGTTGTGCACCAACTGGTCGATATCGAAAGCCGCAAAGGTAGCCAGGTTCACGATATCCGAAACAGTTGCGCCGAGTGAGGCGATCTGGATCGGCTTCTCGAAACCAAGCAGAATCGGCCCAATAACCGTTGCGCGGCTCATTGACGTGAGAAGCTTCGTCGCAATGGCTGCCGAATGGATCGCCGGCATGACGAGCACGTTTGCAGCATCGGTCAGGCGAGAGAACGGGTACATGAGCTTGTGGCCCGGATTCATCGCCACATCGACCGAGATGTCGCCTTCATATTCGAAGTCGATATCATCGCGGGCATCCAGCATGGCCACTGCTTCGCGAACCTTTTCCATCCGCTCGCCATACGGGTTGCCGAAGGTCGAGTAGGACACGAAAGCCACGCGCGGCACGAAGCCGAGGCTGTTCACGGCCGACGCGGCTTCTTCTGCGATGCCAACGAGGTCTTCAGCGACGGGCAGCTCGGTGATGGAAGTATCAGCGATGAAGATCGTCTTGCCCTGGTTCACCACCATCGACATGCCGATGACCTGACGGTCCTCAATCGGGTCGAGGACGAGCTGAACGTCCTTCAGCGCGACGTCATAGTTCCGCGTCACACCAGTAACCATGCCGTCGGCGTCACCAAACTTCAGCATGCAGGAGCCGAAGATGTTCCGGTCCTGGTTGACGAGACGCTGAACGTCGCGGCGCAGGAAGCCCTGACGCTTCAGGCGATCGTACAGATAGTCGGTATATTCCGGGTTCCGGTCAGACAGGCGCGCATTGATGATATCGAGCGACCCTTCCGGCACGCCCATCTGTTGCATCGCGCGGGTGACCTGCTCTTCGCGGCCAATCAGGATCGGATGGCCGAGCCCCTGGTTCTTGAACGAGAATGCCGCGCGAACGACGGACGGCTCCTCACCCTCCGCAAACACGATGCGTGGCTGCTTCTCGCGGACAGCGGCCTGGACCCCCTGCAGGAAGGATGCTGTCGGATCGAGGCGACGGGCGAGTGAGCGACGATATTCATCCATGTCCGGGATGGGCGTCCGGGCAACGCCGGTATCCATCGCAGCCTGCGCCACGAAGGGTGGAATGAAGCTGATCAGTCGCGGGTCAAACGGCGTGGGAATGATGTAGTCCTTGCCGAACTGCGGACGCGAGCCGTGGTAGGCGGCAGCGACTTCATCCGGCACGTCTTCGCGGGCAAGCTCTGCGAGCGCCTGCGCGGCAGCGACTTTCATCTCTTCGTTGATTGACCGCGCACGGACGTCGAGTGCGCCGCGGAAGATGTAAGGAAAGCCGAGGACGTTGTTGACCTGGTTCGGATAGTCCGAACGGCCCGTCGCAATGATGGCGTCATCGCGGACGGACTTGATGTCCTCCGGGGTGATCTCCGGGTCCGGGTTGGCCATGGCGAAGATAATCGGATTCGGAGCCATGGATTTCACCATGTCCTTCGTCACCGCGCCGGCGATCGACAGCCCGAGGAGGACGTCTGCGCCTTCCATGGCTTCGGTGAGCGTCCGTTTGGTGGTCTTGACCGCGAAGCCAGACTTGAACTGATCCATCTTCTCGGTGCGGCCTTCATAGACCACGCCGGTGGAGTCGCACATCAGGATGTTCTCAGGCTTCACGCCGAGATGGCGGATGAGGCCGGCGCAGGAAAGACCTGCGGCGCCCGCGCCAGAGATGGCGACCTTAACGTCTTCCAGCTTGCGATTGGTCAGGTAGCAGGCATTGATCAGGCCAGCTGCTGCGATAATCGCGGTGCCGTGCTGGTCGTCGTGGAAGACCGGAATATCCAGCTCTTCGCGAAGACGGCTCTCGATGATGAAGCATTCCGGGCTGGCAATATCTTCGAGGTTGATGCCGCCCCAGGTTTCACCAATGTTGCGAACCGTCGAAATGAACTCTTCAGTATCAGTGGTCTGCACTTCGACATCGATCGAGTCGACGTCGGCGAAGCGCTTGAAGAGGACGGACTTGCCCTCCATGACCGGCTTCGACGCCATGGCCCCGAGATTGCCAAGTCCGAGAATGGCCGTGCCGTTCGAGATTACGGCGACCATGTTGCCTTTCGAGGTATACTCGTAAGCGAGATCCTCATTCTCCGCGATCGCCTTGACCGGGACGGCAACGCCCGGGCTGTAGGCCAGCGAGAGGTCCCGCTGGGTCGACATCGGCTTTGTCGGCGAAACGGACAATTTGCCCGGCTGCGGATGGCGGTGGAATTCGAGCGCTTCCTTGTCCGTGAATGTCGGGCGCTTGGACGTCATTGCGGTGAGCCTTCAGTGCATTTTATATATACAGGTTGGCGCTCACCTCTAAGCCGCTCCGCATTGGCGGACAACCCGCTTCAGCCTGCTTATTTCCATTGCAGCGCACCTATGCGAATCCCTTAATCATGCCGCCATGCCCGATACGCAGATGACCGCACCAGCCGCGAAAGCGCCCACGCCCTTCATGGCGCAATACCTCGAGATCAAATCGAAGCACGCCGATGCGCTGCTATTCTTCCGCATGGGCGATTTCTACGAGCTGTTTTTCGAGGACGCTGTCCGGGCAGCGGAAATCCTCGACATCACGCTGACGGCACGTGGTGAGCATGAAGGACAACCGATACCGATGGCCGGCGTGCCATTCCATTCGGCCGAGCCTTACCTCGCCCGGCTGATCAAGTCTGGTGAGCGCGTGGCCGTTTGCGAACAGACGGAAAGCCCCGCCGAAGCAAAGAAACGCGGCTCGAAGGCCATCGTGAACCGTGAGGTGGTTCGCATCGTCACGCCCGGCACGATTACGGAAGACACCATCCTGTCTGCGCGGCAGGGGCAGGCGCTTGTCGCGCTCGCCTTCACGAATGGCGGCGCCGACGCCGCCATTGCGGCCTGCGATGTGTCGACCGGCGCGCTTGAAATCCGCGACATCCGGCCCGAACAAATGGCTGACCAGATTGCCGCACTTCCCGTGAGCGAACTGCTGGTGACGGAGGAAGATGAAGCCCGCCCGCTGGTGCGCCAGGCGCTTTCAGCCTTTCGCGTTCCGGTCACACGTCGGCCCAAGCGAGCCGCGTCCGCCAAGGAAGGTGAGGCCGCGCTCAAGTCGGCTTACAAGGTCGCGGCGCTCGATGCCTTCGGCGAGTTTTCTCGCGCGGAGCTTTCGGCTGCGGCCTTGCTGCTCGACTATCTCACGCTCACGCAGGCGGGCGCGGATATTCGCCTCGACGTGCCGCGGCGTGGATCGGCCCGCAAGCGCCTCGCAATCGATCCCGCGACACGCGCAAGCCTGGAGATTGACACAGCTATTCGCGGCGGACGAGCGGGGACATTGCTTGCCACGGTCGACCGCACATTGACTGCACCGGGCGCGCGCCTGCTTGCTGCTCGCCTGTCTGAGCCCGAATGTGACGCCGGAGAGATTGCTTCTCGCCATGATGCGGTCTCCTTCTTTCTCGAGGAGCCATCTCTCACCGAAGATATTCGCGACGCGCTCAAGGCTGTGCCGGATCTCGAACGGGCCCGAACCCGCATCAGGCTGGAACGCGGCGGCCCGCGTGACCTCAAGGCTATTGCAGATGCGCTTGGCGGAGGCGGGACTATTGCCGCGCACCTCTCAAGCAATCGGACTGGCCTTCCCGGCCCGCTGGCCGAAGCCGCTGCCGCGCTGACCCCACAAGAGTGTCCCGAACTGGATACGCTGGCGAGAGACCTTGCCACTGCGCTCGACGAAGAGCTGCCCGCGCTCGCCCGCGATGGAGGCTTCATCGCTGAAGGGTGGGATGAGAGCCTTGATGAGTTCAGGGCCCTCCGAAAGGATTCCCGTCAGATCATCGCGGCTTTGCAGGCACGATATGCCGAACAAACCGGCATCAGCGCGCTGAAGATCAAATTTAACAATGTGCTGGGCTACTTCATCGATGTGCCGGCACGCCACGGTGATGCCCTGCTGAAACCGCCACACGCAGAGACATTCATTCACCGGCAGACGCTGGCATCAAACATCCGCTTCTCCACGTCGGAGCTGTCTGACCTGGCTGGCAAGATTTCACGCGCCGAGGAAGCGTCGACGGCCCGCGAACTCGAACTGTTCCGGGAATTGTGCGCGCGTGTCGAAGCAGTCAATGAAGCCATTAGCGCTGCGGCGCATGCACTGGCTGTAATTGATGTCGCCGCAGCGTCGGCTGCCTGGGCCGAGGAAGCAGGCGCCGTACGCCCGGAGATCGCAAACGAGCCCGTATTTGATGCCGAAGGCCTGCGCCATCCTGTTGTGGAGGCGGCCTTGCGAAAAGCGGGCGAAGGCTTCACTGCAAATGACCTGTGCCTCGACGCAGCTGGAGGCGCGGGCGCCAGGCTCGCCATTGTCACCGGGCCGAACATGGCCGGCAAGTCGACCTTCCTGCGCCAGGCCTGTCTGGCCATTGTTCTCGCCCAGGCTGGCCTGTTCGTTCCGGCGAAACGATTGCGCATTGGCCTTTCGGACCGCGTTTTTTCACGCGTGGGTGCCTCGGATGACCTCTCTCGTGGCCGCTCGACTTTCATGGTCGAGATGGTTGAAACCGCCGCGATCCTCAGCCAGGCAACGCCGCAAAGCTTCGTCATCCTTGATGAAGTCGGTCGTGGGACCTCGACATATGATGGCCTCGCCATCGCCTGGTCAGCTGTCGAGCATCTTCACGGCGTGAACAAGTGCCGGGCGCTCTTCGCGACGCACTATCACGAGCTGACCGGGCTTGCCGATGAGCTTGAGCACGCCACCAATCTCAGCCTGCGGGCCAAGGAGTGGAAAGACGAGCTCGTCTTTCTTCACGATGTGCAGGCCGGCCCGGCGGATCGCTCCTATGGCGTTCAGGTGGCGCGGCTGGCCGGCCTGCCTTCGCGCGCCGTCAGACGCGCCGAGCAAATCTTAAAACAGTTGGAATCCAAGCCCGGATCGGTAGAAACGCTTCCGCTTTTCGCCGCGACCTCTTCGCCAGAGCCAGAGTATCCGGAAGTAGAAAGCAAGGTAGAACTTCTACTCGACACGATTGACCCAGATGGCCTCACGCCGCGCGAAGCGCTTGAAATCGTGTACCGGCTGAAAGCGGCCAAGTCCGCAACAGACTGATCCACACCGTGCCGCGCGACACATGATTCCCCTGTTCGGAAGAGCTGTGGATAAGCCACTCCCGTCGTCGGAGAAAAAACGCGATTTTTATTGGTAAACACCCGAAAAACCGGGCGACCAAGTCTTGTCATTAACAAAAATTTAAGCGCAGAATAAGGTTGTCGACGCCAGCCCGGTCACGGCCACATTCGGTAATGGGGGACAACGTGGCCATGACTAGACTGGCGTCCGTTCGCAGCAACGGCTCCAGCCTTTAGAGCTACCTCTCAAGGTCCAGGGACGGGACCTGGGCGGCGTCGACAATTTTATTCGGACAGCATTCGCTGATCCGAAGAACTTGCTGGGATGATTTATACTCGCCTATTAGGCGAATTACTAGAAATTTATCAGCGGGACCATAGAAGCGGGTGGGACGTCATTCGTCTATGCTTCAGAACGCGGGTTTTTTGCGGCGGCGTAGTGCGGGGATGCATAATTGGAACTGGGATGATCTGCGCTTCGTCGCAGTCTTGGCTGAGGTCGGCACGATCGCAGAGGCCGCGAGGCGTCTGAACGTCAATCGTACGACCGTCCAGCGCCGCATCGCTGCATTCGAAGACCAGTTGAGCTATCGCCTGTTTTCGCGCGACAGCTGGGGCCTGAAACCACTGCCAGAGGCCGGCCCGATACTCGACGCCGCGCGGGAGATTGGCGAAGCGCTCGTCCGTATTGAACGCAAGACCTCAAGCTCCGATCAGGCGATCGCTGGCGAGCTGTCTCTTACAACGCCTGATGATCTATACTTGGCCGGTATTAGTGATGCGATTGCCGCGCTCCAGCACACCTATCCGGCCCTGAAGCTCAAACTCAGCATCACGACCCGCCCCCTTGATCTGGACAAGCGCGAAGCCGAGATCGCGATCCGACCCTCTATGGCCCCGCCAGAACACCTGGTGGCGCGGCGCATCTGTGACCTCTGCTTTCATCCCTACGCCTCCAGGGATTACATTGAACGCACCGGCACCGTCGCGGCCGATGCCCATCGATGGCTCTGCCTTCAGCCTGCATTCAGCGCCGCCCCATCAGAAACCTGGCTTTCCAGAAACATTCCGACCGCGGACATTACCCTCCGCGCCGACAGTTATCTCGCCGTCGCAGAGGCCGCGCGGCGCGGATTGGGCGTAGCGATCCTGCCTGCGGCTTATGCTGACAAGCTGAAGGGCCTGCAACGCGTCGACGGGCTGATGGAAGACCGGCTGATGACCGGCCTCTGGCTTCTCACCCATCCGGACTTCCGCCAGTCTCCCCGCGTGAAAGCAGCGATGGACCTGCTTGCAGAAAAGCTCAAACCTCTGAAGGCACGCCTGGAAAGCTGATCCTCCGGCGGTGCGGTTACGCCATATGCACCTATGCGAAAGCCACGGCTGAGAAAAACTTCATTGCTTTCCGTGTGCGGATACATTTCTGATCACCCTCAGACATCCGTTCACCTTGCTCCATGCCAGATTTAGCTCTTCCAGAACCCGTCCAGATAGCGCTCGTTCTCTCGCTTGTTGTCGCAGTTTTTGTCGGCTTCGTGCGCGAACGCATTCCGTCTGACGTCGTCGCGCTGCTGGCGATGGCGGCCCTGCTGCTCTTCGGTCTTTTGAGTGTTGAGGAAGCGCTCGGTGTCTTCTCGAACGCAGCCCCTATCACCATCGGCGCGATGTTCGTCCTCTCAGCAGCGCTTGAGCGAACCGGCGTCATCGGGGCCATCGGTAACGCCGTGGTGCGGTTTGCGAAGCGATGGAGCGCGATAGGTGCCATCGGCCTGTTGATGCTGGTGGTGATCACGCTGTCGGCGTTCATGAATAATACGCCGATTGTCGTCATCCTCATTCCGGTCGCCATCCGGTTGGCCCAGTCGGTCGGCGTTTCTCCCTCCCGCCTGCTCATCCCGCTCTCATTTGCCTCGATATTTGGCGGCATGACGACGCTAATCGGCACATCGACCAACCTCCTGGTCGACGGCGTCGTCCAGAAAGCGGGTCTTGCCTCCTTCGGTATCTTCGAGATTACAGGAGCCGGCCTCTGCCTCGCCTTGGCCGGTACGATCTACATGATGCTGGTTGGGCGCTGGTTCCTGCCGGATCGTGAGACGCTGGCCACGATGTTGCCTAGCGCCAGCTCCCGGCGCTTTGTCGCGCAGGTCCTTGTGCCGGTCGACTCAGTCCTAGTGGGCAAGACAATCCGGGAAACGGGCTTTACCGCCGACAAGGGCTTCAACGTCATCGACGTCATGCGGGAGAACCGGTCGCGCCGTGACGAGCTTTCGTCGCTCACGCTGCAAGGCGGTGACAGGCTGGTGATCCGGTCACCCGTCTCCGAGATGCTCACGCTTCGTGAGGCCGGCAACGTCGCGATCGGTTCAGGCTCAAGCACGGTGCACGCGATCGAGCCCGTACAGGCGACTGAAACGCGCGTCATGGAAGGCGTAGTCGGACCGCAATCCCGGCTGGTCGGCCGTCCGATCATCGGGGCCGGTCTTGTGCGCCTGTACGGCGTGTACGCCATTGCCATTCACCGGCGCGGCGAACATATCGGTCTCGGCGGCAAGAACATCCGCTTCAACATCGGCGACACCGTCCTCGTCGAAGGCCCGCCATCGGGCCTGCGCCAGATGTTCGACGATGGCATGCTGTCGAACCTGACCGAGACAACAGACCTTCCGATCCGCCGCGACAAGGCGCCGATTGCGCTCGGCGCTGTGGCGCTTGTCATGCTGCTCGCCGCGCTGGGCGTGATGCCGATTGCAGGCCTCGCCCTCATTGCCGCGGCATGCGTCATCGCCTTTGGCTGCCTTGACCATCAGGAGGCCTACAAGGCGATCCAGTGGGACATCCTGATGCTCATTTTCGGCATGCTGGCACTGGGGCAAGCGCTGGAAACCTCCGGCGCGGCAGACTTCCTTGTGAGCGGCCTTGCCGGGCCAATCGGCGGGCTGCCCCCAATTGTGACACTGGCGGTGGTTTATATCATCACGTCGACATTGACCGAATTCGTCAGCAACAATGCGACCGCCATCCTGATGACGCCGATCGCCATCGGCCTCGCGGCAAGCCTCGGCGTCGATCCACGGCCATTCGTGGTCGCGGTCATGTTCGCGGCAAGCGCAAGTTTCGCGACGCCGATCGGCTATCAGACGAATACGCTGGTTTACACCGCCGGCGGCTACAAGTTCACCGACTTTGCCCGTGTGGGCCTGCCGCTGAACCTGCTTTTCTTCGCAGTGTCGATGCTGATCATCCCGCTCTTTTGGCCGCTCGCCTGAGCGCCCTCGCCTAGCTGTCTGCCGCGGCCTTCCTGGCAATCTCTTTCTTGTGCCAGCCATAAGCCGTTTCGATGACGCTATCGACATCGGACTGGACCGGCTTCCAGCCAAGAATGCGCTCAGCCTTGTCGGCTGAGGCGACGAGGGCTGGCGGATCGCCAGGGCGACGCGGGCCGATCGTGCGCGGCACAGGCTTTCCGGTCACCCGCTCCACCGACTGCACGATCTCCATGACGGTCGTGCCGGTGCCAGTGCCGAGGTTGAACGCGTCGGACTTGCCGCCATTGTCGAGATAATCGAGCGCCTTGAGGTGCGCATCGGCAAGATCCATGACGTGGATATAGTCGCGGATACATGTGCCATCGCGGGTGTCGAAATCGTCGCCGAAGACCGTCAGCTTGAATGTGTCGTTCAGCACACCTTCGATGCAGAGCGGAATGAGGTGGGTTTCCGGCTCGTGACGTTCGCCCACTTCGCCGTCGGGCGATGCGCCTGCGGCATTGAAATAGCGCAGCTTCACGGAGCGGATGTTGTGCGCCGTCTCATAGTCATCCAGCACCTTCTCGACGAAGAGCTTGGACATGCCATACGGATTGATCGGGTTCTGCGGCAGGTCTTCTGTCATCGGCATGCGCTCAGGCACACCGTAAGTGGCGCAGGTCGACGAGAAGATGATCTTGTCGACACCAGCTTTCGCCATCGCATCAAGAAGGCGAACCGTTCCCATCGTATTGTTTTCATAATAGAGGCCGGGCTTCTCGACCGACTCGCCGACATAAGCGAATGCCGCGAAGTGCGCGACTGCATCCGGTTTGTGCTTTTCAAATGCTGCGTCGAGGTCTGCCGCGTTGAGCAGGTCACCTTCGAACACTTCGCCAAACTGGACGAAGTCGCGCCAGCCGCGAGAGAAATTGTCAAACACGACGACATTCCAACCGGCGTCGCGAAACGCCTTGCAGCAATGGCTTCCAACATAGCCGGCGCCGCCGGTCACAAGAACGGTTCTGGTCAAGGTTCGTATTCCCTGCTGACTGGATAAAGACTTACGCCGACATGGCCCCCACGGCTCAGCGCCATGCAATAAAGATTCCGCTCAGGAATTCAAATGCCAGGCATCAAAAAAAGAGGGCAGCGCCGAAACGCTGCCCTCTCTTGTTTGTGTAAGGCCCTGGCCTAGTTGCCGGTGCCGCCGAAGCGGGTGGTCAGGCTGATCTTGAACGTACGACCGAATGGGTTGTGGGTGTACGGATCATAGTTCAGGTCGAACTGTGCGAACGGCGGATCTTCATCCGTGATGTTCACGACAGACAGGCCAAGATCGAAGTGATCTGCACGATAGGTGTAGAACGCGTCGAACGTGGTGTGGCTGTCGATGCTGCTATTGCCGTCGCCGGTCAGGTCGCCGCGCTCATCATCATACTCGTCTGTGTGACGGATGACGCCGCGCAGGTTGTGGTTGCCGATGGCATAGTTGGCAAAGAAGTTCGCCTTCCACTGCGGAAGCGAGCGGGAGAAGTTCGACCGGTTGAACTGGTCGACACGGTCGCCGCCTGGAATGATCACATCCTCGATGCCGAAATCGTCGACATCATACTCAAGAATGTAGGTCATCTCGCCGCCGAGTGTGAACTCGCTGTTGCCGAGATCGAGACGCTGCTCCGCACGAAGGTCGATACCTGACGTCTTGATGTCAGGACCGTTGGTGACGTTCGTCCGAACGCGGGCGATCTCGTTGGCTTGGTTAAGGCCGTCTCCGTTGTTGTCGGTAAAGGTAATCCGAGAGAGAATCCCTGCCTCAGTGTCACCTGCCGCGATAGCTGCGACAGCTGCGTTCACAGTCGATGCCTGGTCCTCAACAATGATCGGGTCCGTGAAGTCGAAATTGTAGTAGTCGATCGACGCGGAGAAACCGTTCGCATTGTCGTAGATGGCACCAAGGTTGAAGCTGAATGCCGATTCCGGGTTGAGGTCCGGGTTACCGAACTGGTCAACAGCCTTGAAGGCCGAGGTCGGCGCAACGAATTGCAGCGTGGTGACCTGACCGGACAACTGGTTCAGCGTCGGGCCCTTGAACGAGGTCTGAGCTGAGCCACGCAGCGCAAGGCTGTCATTGACCTGCCACTTACCGGCGACCTTCGGGTCGAAGGTGGAGCCGACATCGCCGCCGTAATCCTCGTAGCGCATGGCCACCTGGATATCCACGTCCTCGAAGAGCGGCACCTGAAGCTCACCAAAGATCGCGTAGATCGTCTGGTCTTCATCAAATGCGTTCGTGCCCGCAAGGAAGGAGAACGGCCCCGTTCCACCCGGTCCCGGATTGATATCAAGGTTTGTCACCTCATTAGGGTCAACCTCATAACCTTCACGGCGAACCTGGAAGCCCGCAGCCCAGCCAACAGAACCGCCGGCAGCTTGCACATTTGAAGTGCCCGAAAGCGTACCATCCAAAACAATCAGGTCTGTCGTGACCACGCTTCCAACACCATCGGTCATCCAGTTCGCGAGCGTCGTCGAATTTTCGAGACCTGGAACGAACGTCGGGTTAGATTCGCCCGTAATCGCGTTCCCAGGGATGGCATTGGAGAATGGGTTATAGTATTCACACCCTCCAGCGCCCGGCGTCAAAGCGCCGGCATACCCTGGAGCAAATGGCTGCGTGCCAGTAGCTGGGTCATTACCCGTAATAGGATCGGTACAGACACCATAGCCATTCAACGCGGCAGTGAACCCGTTGATGTAGGTGTCGTTTGTGATGCGCTCACCTTCGGTCGATGACCAGCTGAGTGCCGTGTCCCACCGCACACCGTTCGAGAATTCTCCATCGAGCGAACCTGCAAGACGATAGGACTCATAGGTCCGGTAGCCTTCTTGTGGGCCGTAATCGGTGCCGGGGAAACCGCCCCAGCCAAAAGAGCGACCGACGTAAAGCGCCGCCAGCGTACCGGCCGGGAACTGGCCCGGATTATCCATCATGTATTGCTGGAAGCCGGGGTTGCTCGCCGGGACAACCTGAGTTGTGAGTTCCTGCGGTGGATAAGACGGAGAAGTTTTCCACTCAGGCACGTCGGAATAACCGTAAAGGCCTTCAAGGTGGAAGTTCACACCGTTGCCGAAGGTCCGGTTATATTCCGAGAAGACCTGATACCGCTCTTCTTCTTCGACGAGATTATCGAATTGCGTGAATTGGAAGTTACACAGACCCGTATTCGGATTGACGAAACCGCCGACATCATCACAACCTAGATCAGGCGTAGCTCCCTGGATTGGAGCAACACCGCCTGGGGTAAGGCCGAGTGGGACATAGTAAGCCGGGTTGGAAAGAGTTGACCAACCACCAACAGGATTATCCGCGAATGGCAGGATGCCCCAGTCTTTCTCGAGCAGCGGAACTTCCGAGCGGTAGTTGTAGCCGACCGAGGTGACCCAGCTCCAGTCAGACCCCTGCATGCCGTAGGCGCCGTTGATGTTGTAGTTGCCATCGGTACCGTCGAACGTCGAGAAATCACCCCCGATCTCGAAGCCATCGAGATCGTCGCGGGTAATGAAGTTCACAACACCGGCAATTGCGTCAGAACCGTAAACAGCGGCCGCACCGTCTTTGAGCACTTCGATCCGGCCGACAGCGGCCGTCGGGATCATGTTGGTGTCGATGAAGAGCTGGGCCTGCTCACCAATCGCGTAGGGGTGGTAGGTCTGCCGGCGACCGTTGATCAGGACCAGCGTCCGGCCAGGGCCGAGGCCCCGCAAGTTAATGTTGGATGTACCTTCCAGGCCGTTCGAAGCGAACTGGTTGGTCTGGCCGTCAACACCGGACGATACGCCGAGATTGCGGATCAGTTCGGTGATGGACGGGCTGCCTTCGAGTTGAAGGTCAGCGGCTGTCAGGACATCAACCGGAAGCGCGGCATCTTCAGGCGTACCGGCGATGGCAGAACCCGTCACCGTAACCTTCTGTTGTCGCAGTTCCCCGCTGTCATCCTGAGCGAACGCCACACCTGTTGTGCACAGTGCGACGGTAGACGCGCCAAGGGCGAGCCGTGTAACGAACTTCATACGTTCCTCCCAATTTGTTTTCGCTGGTTGGCGTTCTGTTTTGTGCCAACTCAAAAATCAGGCTGGCGCAGTTCCGATTGGAATCAAACAGTTTTCTGTGCTGCAGCGCATCATGGGATAACGTTAGGGCAGGAAGGTTTTGGCGCTTTTCTACCTGTCCTTGCGGAATGACGTGAGGATATACTGTAGTGACCGCGACAAAATGAGGCACAAGTGCGCAACGTCCATTACAGTTGACGAAATGACCTTCCGGCAGACGGTGAAGTAATGACAAGTTTTCCCCCAATACTCGAACTCGCGGACGCCTTCGCAGACGCAGCAACTCCAGCTGCATTTCCGCAGGCCGTGTTGCGGTTTCGCAACAACAGATGGGCCAGCCATGTCAGTCTGGAGGGACTCAGCGACGAAGACTGGGCGCGCCATTTCGGCCGGTTCGAGCCGCTGCCCGGCAATCTCGAACAGCCGCTGGCCATGCGCTATCACGGCCACCAGTTCGGCGTTTACAATCCCGACCTCGGCGATGGACGCGGCTTCCTCTTTGCCCAGCTGCGCGATGATCGCGGGCGGCTGCTCGATCTCGGAACGAAAGGCTCTGGCCAGACACGCTGGTCGAGGCAGGGAGACGGTCGGCTGACGCTGAAAGGCGGCGTGCGCGAAGTTCTCGCCGCACAATACCTGGAGGCGCACGGCGTCAAGACGTCCAAGCCTTTCAGCCTGATCGAGACCGGAGAACAGCTGGCGCGCAACGATGAGCCTTCGCCTACCCGCTCATCCGTGCTGGTGCGCCTGTCGCACAGCCACATCCGCTTCGGCACCTTCCAGCGTGTGGCGTATGAAGACGACCGGGAAAACCTCGCCCGTCTCATCAAACATTGTGCGGAAGTTTATTATCCTGACGTGGTCGACAAGGACCTGACCGTCATGGCGCCGGCCCTGCTGGAGAAGGTCACCCGAGAGACCGCCCGCATGATTGCCGGATGGATGACGGTCGGCTTTGTGCACGGCGTCATGAACACGGACAATTTCAACATCACGGGCGAAAGCTTCGATTACGGCCCGTGGCGCTTCCTGCCCTACTCGGACCCGAATTTTACCGCGGCCTATTTCGACCAGCAGGGGCTTTACCGGTTTGGCCGCCAGCCGACACAGGGTCTCTGGGCCCTGCAGCAGCTGGCAGGCACACTGACGCTCGTCGCTGACGAAGAACCGCTGACCGATGCGCTCAAGACATTCGAAGGCGCGTACCAGCAGGCTTTCGCAAAGCACACGCTGGACCTGTTCGGCCTTGAGCAGGCAGAGACCCTGCACGAGGACCTTGTCTTCCTCCAGACGCTGTATGGCTGGATGACCGAGACGGCTGCGAGCTGGCCGCAGGTCTTCTTTGACTGGTTTGGCGGCAAACTCTCCGAGGAGCGCGCGGCGCGAAGCCCACTCGCGGCCCGCTATGGCGAGGACAAGTTCAGGGCTGTGCGTGATGGCCTGTTCGCGCGCAATCCTGTTCGTCCGCAGCGTCTCGAACACGCTTACTTTGCCCGCGAGAAACCGGTCTCGATGGTATATGAAGAGATCGAGGCCGTCTGGGCACCGATCGCCGAAACAGATGACTGGTCGGCCTTCGAGAAAAAGCTGGCTGACATTGAATCAGCCCGCGAGGCTTACGCGTTCAGCGCGTAAGCTGCAGGCGACGCTGCGGTGGGCGGGAACAAGTCCTCCGACCGGGGTTTTGTAGTCACAAGAGTTTGAATTGAGGCGCCGGGCGGGGTGGCCCAATTGGGGCGTGCAGCCCCTCCCACTGTGACCACAGGACAATTCCCGATGAAAACCCTTCTCGCTTTTGCGTTCGCCCTGATTGCGGTGTTCGCAGCCACACTCCATCACGCCAACGCACAGGAGCCCGCCCCCATGGACAAGCCCAAGGTCATCTTCTTCGACGTGAATGAGACATTGCTGGACCTGCAGGGCATGCAGTCATCGGTGTCGGAGGCGCTGGGTGGTCGTGAAGACCTCATGCAGCTCTGGTTCTCGACCATGCTTCACCACTCACTCGTCGATACGGTCACCGAGCGCTATCACGATTTCGGAACGATCGGTGTGAACGCGCTTCTCATGGTCGCAGAAACACATGACATCGAACTGACCGAAGAAGCGGCTCGCGATGCCATTGCGACGCCCCTGCAAAACCTTCCAGCGCACCCGGACGTGGTTGCAGGGCTGAAAGCCTTGAAAGCGCAGGGCTACACGCTGATCAGCTTCACCAACTCCTCGAACAAGGGCGTACAGACACAGTTCGAGAATGCGGGCCTGACGGAGCTTTTCGACCAGCGGCTGAGCATTGAAGACATCAAGATCTACAAGCCGGACCTGCGCGCCTATGAATGGGCACTCGACAAGGCAGGCGTTGAGCCTGGCGAAGCCATGATGGTCGCGGCGCATGGATGGGACATTGCCGGCGCCAAGGCCGCCGGGATGAAAGCCACATTTGTCAGCCGCCCAGGTAAAGCGCTGTACCCTCTGGCGATCGAACCGGACCACGTCGTCAGCGATATCGGTGCGCTGGCCCAGCTTCTCGAAGCCGAAGACTAGGCGACCCATCGGGGCAATCCGGCACCCTTGGCTGGATTGCCTTCGCCTTTGAAGCCCCGTCCCGGCGCGTCTGGAAAGATGGCCGGTTAGGGCATAAGCTTCCCCTGCGACATAATTTGACGCTGCACTGCAGCATAATATGTGTCAAACAGCTGCCAACGACATAGATCAGTGCGCGTAAGACGCTCGGAGGGAATTCAATTATGGACGGTACAGTTAGCGACAAGGTTTCGCCGGTGATGAGCGATCTCATCGGTGCGATGAAGGACGCGGTCACAAGCGTGGAGGCCTTCGGTGAGGACGCCAAGTCCGCCATGAAGGACAAGCTCGCCCCATCCGGAAAGCCGGATCGCAAGGCGCTTGACCTTCACCAGCATGCGGCGCACGGCCTGTCCTGGGTCATTACCTACGTGGAAACGCTCCGCGAAGTCTCTCACTGGGCCGAACGTCTTGAGACCGAAGGCAAGTTTGGCGAGATCGAACAGCTGCTTTCGCAAATCCTGTTTGCCGAGTATTGCGCGCAGCTGATTGGCGGCATCCCGATGAACCAGGGCGAGATCATTCGTCCGGCCGACCTCGGGGTTTCACGCGACGCCATGCAGCGCCTGTTTGATCCATCGATCCAGCGCTTCCTGTCGGAGGGCAAGACCACCGATGTGATGGCCGCTGCGGCGCGCCACCTGCCCGATGCGCTTGGCCGCGCCACGGTCGAGGAGACGGGCCTGGACGAGACCCTTTCCATGATCAGGGACCAGTTCCGTCGCTTTGCGACCGACCAGATTTTGCCGCACGCGCATGAGTGGCACCTTCAAAACGCTTACATCCCGATGCCGGTCGTCGAAGAAATGGCCGAGCTCGGCGTGTTCGGCCTGACAATCCCGGAAGAGTTTGGCGGCCTCGGCATGGGCAAGACGTCGATGTGCGTCGTCTCTGAAGAGCTGTCGCGTGGCTATATCGGAACCGGCTCTCTCGGCACCCGCTCTGAAATCGCAGCAGAACTGATCCTGATCGGCGGCACCGATGAGCAGAAAGAGAAGTATCTGCCGGCCATCGCCTCCGGCGAGATCCTGCCGACAGCAGTTTTCACCGAGCCGAACACCGGCTCCGACCTTGGCGGCCTGAAGACACGCGCGGTTAAGGACGGCGATACCTACAAGATCACCGGTAACAAGACGTGGATCACGCACCCGGTTCGCGCCGACATGATGACCGTGCTCGCTCGGACAGACCCGGACACGAACAACTTTTCCGGCCTGTCGATGTTCCTCGCGGAGAAACCACGCGGCGACGATAGCAATCCATTCCCGGCCAAAGGCATGACGGGTGGTGAGATCGAAGTGCTCGGCTATCGCGGCATGAAGGAATACGAAATCGGCTTCGATGAATTCGAAGTGCCGGCGAAAAACCTTCTCGGCGAGACCGAAGGCATGGGCTTCCGTCACCTCATGGCTACCTTTGAAAGCGCCCGCATCCAGACAGCGGCCCGCGCAATCGGCGTTGCACAGAATGCGTTCGAGCTCGGCCTGCGCTACGCGCTGGATCGGCAGCAGTTCAACCGGTCGATTTTCGAGTTTCCGCGTGTGGCGAACAAGCTGGTCATGATGGCCGCCGAACTGATCGGCGTCCGCCAGCTGACCTACTATTCGGCTCGCCAGAAAGACTCAGGCAAGCGGTGTGACCTCGAAGCCGGCATGGCGAAACTCATCGGCGCCCGCGTCGCCTGGGCCGCCGCGGACAATGCGGTCCAGATCCATGGTGGCAACGGTTTCGCGCTTGAATATCCCGTCAGCCGCGTGTTGCAGGATGCCCGCATCCTGAACATCTTCGAAGGCGCTGGTGAAGTTCAGGCCATGGTCATCGCCCGCCGCCTGATCGAACAGGCAAACTAGGCGCGCAGGTCGACCACTCGCACCGCGCGTGAATGGCTCTCCCGGTCCCAGTGATAGGTACCGGGAGTTGCATCCTGCTGGGATGCGGCGATGAAGGTCACCGGGAACTGGCAAAGCGCGAAAAAGGCGGAGAATGTCCGGTGGGCGTATTCGGGCGTTCCATTTGTCCCGTCCACCGGCTCGATCCGGTAACCCATGACATACTGCCCGGGCGTCGCGCGGCCAAAAACGGCATGTAGCCAGAAGTGACAGAAAACAAGCGCAACGCCGATGAACACGGCAGCTGCCATGTGCACCAATGACAGGACTGGGTGCAGGACGAGGAACAGCGCGACCATGTCGATACCGAATGCAGCAAGGCGGCGCCAGAGCCGTACCGGTTTGTCGGTCTCGATCACGTCGCGTGCTGGCAGATAGCCGAACAGGAAGGCCGCGAGCGCCAGGCCTGAGAACAGGCGCACGGATCCACCGTCAGGCACGATACCGAGCAGGGGCACGCCAACCCATGTGCCCATGAAGAGAAGCAGACCTGCCAGGACCATCCAGCGTTTCATGGCGAAAATCATAAGCCCTCTGCGCGAAGCCTTTGCAATGGATCGCGGCTAGAATTCGCGCGCTGCGCATCAGAATGCCACCAGAACGTTTTCAGAATGCAGCCAGAACGTCTGGAACCGGCAATTCTGCCCCAGAGTTTCCCCACCGTTGCAGATGAATCGACAAGCGTTGCGGACTGCCTCTATAGGGGGCTGAAATCGACCGGAGAGCCCCATGAACGAAGCAGACTGGAACTTCACCGAACAACAAGCTGAGACGGTCTGGACGTGCGAACAGCTGCGCGACAAGCAGGGTGTGAAACCGCACAGCGATATCATGCTCGACCTCTTTTTCGCGCCAATCGACGGCGAGGACGCACGCCGTGAAGCCCTTGAAAAGTCACTGGAAAGCTTCGGCTACCAGCTGCAGGAGAGCGAGGAAGCCGATCAGGTGGCGGTCAGCGTCGGGCCGATCCCGTTCACGCCGCAGGATATCTGGCTTCACGAGGAGCGGACTACCAAAATGGCGCTCGCCCGCGGCTTCAAGCCCGACGGCTGGGGCTTTGCAGAACCGCAAGGCTGATACCCGCCAAACGGCCTGGCTCGCCTGCCCGTCCGGCTTGACCTTTGGCGAGAAAAATCGCACCCCTCGGCCCAATCCACAGTAGCGTTTACCAAGACGGGATGAATCCATGCGCGTTGCAATGATCGGAACAGGCTATGTTGGCCTGGTAAGCGGAGCATGTTTTGCCGATTTCGGTCACGTTGTGACTTGTGTCGACAAGGATGCCAGCAAGATTGAGCGCCTGAAGAAAGGCGAAATCCCGATCTACGAACCGGGTCTCGACAGCCTCGTTGCGCAGAATGTAGACGCAGGCCGATTGAACTTCACCACAGAGGCAAAGGACGCAATCGCAGAGGCGGATGCGGTCTTCATCGCCGTGGGGACCCCGTCGCGCCGCGGCGATGGCCATGCCGACCTGTCCTACGTCTACGCTGCCGCCGAAGAAATCGCCGAACTGATGGACGGCTTCACCGTCGTCGTCACGAAGTCCACCGTCCCCGTCGGCACGGGCGATGAAGTCGAAGCGATCATCCGCAAGACGAAGCCGGATGCCGATTTCGCCGTAGTTTCGAACCCGGAATTCCTTCGCGAAGGCGCGGCCATCAAGGACTTCAAGATCCCAGATCGCGTCGTCGTAGGCACCGACAATGAGCGCGCACGCGAAGTGATGCGCGAGCTCTACCGTCCGCTATTCCTGAACGAGACGCCCATCCTGTTCACGAGCCGGCGTACGTCGGAACTCATCAAATATGCCGCGAACGCTTTCCTGGCCGTGAAGATCACGTTCATCAATGAGATGGCAGACCTGTGCGAAGCGGTCGGCGCCAATGTTCAGGAAGTATCGCGCGGCATTGGCCTCGATGGTCGTATCGGACGCAAATTCCTCAATGCTGGTCCGGGCTATGGCGGCTCATGTTTCCCGAAAGACACGCTGGCGCTCACTCGCACGGCGAATGAAGCGGGCAGCCCGGTTCGCATTGTCGATACGGTCGTTGAAGTGAACAATTCACGTAAGCGCGCCATGGCTGACAAGGTCATCAAAGCTATGGGCGGAGACGTCAAAGGCAAGACCGTTGGCGTTCTCGGACTCGCATTCAAGCCAAACACGGATGATATGCGCGATGCACCGTCACTCGACATCGTGCCTGCATTGATAGAGGCGGGCGCAAACGTGAAAGCCTACGACCCGGAAAGCATGCACGAAGCGCAGAAACTGATGACCGGTCTCGAATATGCCGAGGACGCCTACGGCGCAATCGAGGGCGCAGACGCCATGGTGATCATCACCGAGTGGGACCAATTCCGCGCATTAGATCTTGAACGGGTCAAGGAGCTGCTGAAGAGCGACATCGTCGTGGACCTGCGAAACATTTATTCGCCGGAAGACATGACACGCCGCGGCTTCGAGTACACGTCGGTTGGCCGGCCAGCAGGCGGCTGAGGCGAGGTTCGCAAACCACCCGACCCGGCTTCGCATACCTGAACTCCCGCCTTGGCTGTCGCCCAGCGGGATTTCTGGCACGTCAAATAATGAAGATATCCGGCACGTCACTTGACTTGCTGCCGGCTTGATAAGAATGCGGTTCCATGAATGGAATGGCCGACGATATCGCACACATCATCCAGCTGGCCGTGGCGCCGGTCTTCCTGATCGCAGGTATCGGCGGCCTGCTGAACGTGCTGGCAAACCGTCTTGGCCGCGTCGTCGACAGGACACGGGCACTCGAAGTCGAGCTATCGATCGAACAGCCGATGGAAACTCACCCCGTCTGGGCAAAGGAGCTGGTTCTACTCGACCGCCGCATGGCCTGGATCAACCGTGCGATCACCTTATCAACCACGGCCATGTTGCTCGTCTGTCTCGTCATCGTGACGCTTTTCACGGGTCAGCTTCTGTCATTCAACCTGTCGGCCCTGATCTCGGTTCTCTTCATCCTGACGATGGGCGCCATGATCGCCGCGCTCGGTAGCTTCCTCTGGGAAATCCACGTTGCAGCGGCGATGCTGAGGGTCCGGACGGACGTGCTTGAGCGCATGCAGATCAAGCGGAAGCGTTTTTTCTGAACGCGATCAGCCCGTTTGACGCAATCTGTGCACTCCAGCCCACAATGCGTTGAGCACCAAGGCGACGATGAGGGTCAGGCCCGCCATCGGAAGGAACACCCCCAGAATGAGTATCAATCCGACAACACCGATCGCAATCTTACGGTCGGATGGCATGGGCGGCACCGCCATCCTGCCTGCGGGACGGCGCTTCCACCACATGATTGCACCGGTCATCGACAAGCCGACAATGCCTAGCGCTGCCAGCAACGCTATCACCTGATTGAACCAACCGAACAGTGCGCCCTCATGGAAGGACACCCCTAAGGCCATCGTCCTGTCGACGATATTGTGATCATCAAAGCGGATGCGCATGACTTGTTCACCGGTCCAGCGGTCATAGTGAACGGTCTCCTGCCTGAGACGGTTTGGGCTCATCCCACGGACGGTCCAGACGCCATTCTCACCACGAGGCGGTTGGACCCAGACGGGCGCTTCGAAACCCTCATTCATTGCCTGTGTGACAATCTCATCGACACTCAGAGGCGAAGACGCGATGCTCTCGACGGGCAGTGATGCATTTCGCTCAGGGACCCGGTTTTCGGTCTCCCACAGCGTTCCGCCCATCTCGTGTAACGTATGCGGATCCGAGGACTGGAGCGTTACAAACCAGACCTGACCGGGGGACTGCAGGCCCGCTAAGGCTTTTGCGCGACTGAACCCTTCGCCCCACACCTGCGTCCAGGGCAAGCCAGACAGAACCATCACAACGGCCACCAGGCCGATCCAGGCCCCAACCGAACCGTGAAGGCGTTTCCAATTCTCACGTTTTCCGTGGGGAACCAGTTCCGGGATGAATGCCCGCCACCATACCACTCCACGAGGCCACCACAGGTAAAGCCCTGTCAAAAGAAGGATGAGGACCCAGCAGGCGACAATCTCCACCACAAGCGACCCGACGTCGCCACTCAGCAGTGTGCCGTGAATGCGCTTAACGATGCCCATGACACGCGACGCGGTGGGCACATCATGCAGGATCGCTCCATTCAGCTTGTCCACCCAGACCGTACGGCTTGTTCCGTTGACGATGATCTCGGCCTCTAGCGTGTGGTCCCGCTCACTTCTCGGAAGGATCAGTCGTACGAGGTTTGCGTCAGGATGCACATAAAGGACGGCATCAAGCGCCTGCTGGGTCTCGATGGTTTTGCTTTCGACCGTTGCGAAATCGGATTTCGAATTGATCTTTTGCTCGATCGCAGAGTCAAATTGAGGTTTGAACAGGTAGATTGCGCCGGTCAACGCGATAATGACGGTGAACGGCACGACCAGAAGTCCGGCGAAGAAATGCCAGCGCCAGACGCGGCGCTGGAGGGCTGAACGATTGACGCTGGTCATCTCTCTCTCCCTAGAAGCGGGCCCGGACGCCGCCGAAGACAGCGCGCCGCTCCACTGGGTAGAAAATGCGAGAGCTCTGATCCGCTGTGATGACGGCCGATACGTCGCCGACGGCGTTCTCATCTGTCAGGTTGCGGGCATCGATGAACACGTCGATCTGCTCGTTAACGCTCCATGCACCGCTGACACCCAGCAGAACATAGCCATCTGTCTGCAAACTGTTGTCGTAGTCGGCGAAGGGGCCTTCAGGAATCCACTCGAAACTCGGCGAAATGTGTAGCATGTCACCGCCGAGACGCAGCTCGGCGCGATATACGTGCTCAGGCACTACCGGCAGGCGATTGTCGCCGTATTGTGCATCGTTCTCAAAGCTGAAATCAGACCAGTTCCAGATTTGCCTAAGCTGAAGCCAATCGTTGATCTCGAGAGAGAGCGCTGCCTCGATCCCTTGGTGGATCGTTTCGTCAGCGTTGAACGTAGATGCGGGGACATCCGGCCCGGTGCGAAACTGCAGCATTTCGCCCTCGATTTCAGCGCGATAAATCGAGACATCCCACATCGCCATGCCGTGATGCCCGCGAGAACCGGCTTCCATTGTCCATGCCGTCTGAGCATCGACGGGTACGAAGCTGTTGACCTGGGCCAGCTCGATGAAGCCGGGGAACTCCGCCGAACGGCTGTAGTTCGCATAGAGCTGAACGGTGGGCGTATAATCATAGAGGACGCCGAACTTCGGTGAGAATTCGCTAAATTCCGCCTGTCCTGCCACGCCAGTCGGGCCACCCGCGAAGGCGTTAAAGACCTCATATTGTTCCCGTTCACCATCAGTATAAACACCACCGACCACAAGCGTCAGCTGGTCCGTCGGGCGGTACCGGCCCTCGGCATAAAGGTTGGTTGTCCTTGCGTCCTGATCGGCTGCGAAGGTCAGCGTACCTCGCTCACCATCAAGATTCACATACCTTTCGGAGTCCACGTCACCCTTTCGGCTGTCGAAGCCGAGCGTGAATTCGAAGTCATCGCCCACCCAGTCATATCTCGCGAACAGACCGCGATCGATGGTCTCCTGATCCACGACCTGAAAGATTGGATGATAAAGCGATTTCTCATTCAGGTAGCCGCCGATCTCGAGTCGCCCTGCTCCCAGATTGATCGTCGTACGGTTCATCAGGCGGACAGAGTCGATATCCCGCGCCTGATCGCCCACGAAGTTTCCGGTCTCCGGATCGTTCAACGCAATGGGTAACGTCAACGCCCCCGGCAGCTCCTGGTCAATTTCGTTGACGCTGGCATAGAAGCGCGTTGAGATCGCGTCAGACAGCCGATAGCCGATATTGCCGTGGAAACGGATAGATTCACGATGAGCGTGATTTCGATCACCGTCTGACGTATCAGCACTGATTGCGCCCCACGCATCCAGTCGATCGCCAGAATGGCCGTAAGCGACGAGACCCCGCGCCGTATTCCAGCTGCCAACATCGCCTCTCACATATAGACCGGGTGCCGTCAGTCCCGTCGGGGTAACACCGTTCACAGCACCGCCAAGCGTGCCGGAGCCAAAGCGAAGCGCATTCGCCCCGCGATAAACTTCGAGATGGTCGAAGAAGATTGGGTCCAGCTCCTGAAAGTCACCATTGTCGTCTGACAGGTTGATCGGCACGCCGTCTTGCAACAGCGTCAAACCACGCATGTGAAATCCTCGTGATAGGCCCGATCCGCGAATAGAGATGCGAATTTCCTGTCCGTAACGTGGCTGCGTGTACACCCCAGGCGTGAATGCGAGCGTGTCACGCAGGGAGACGAGATACTTGTCCGCATAGTCCTCATGGCTGATCACGTCAGCGCCGCCTGGCGTCTTTGCGACGTAGCTTTCGGCGCGGTTGGCGCCAACGTTTGAGGTGACGAGAATCGTATCTTCAATCCGTTCGGCATCGTCCGCGATGGCAACGGAGGTGAGCGAAAGCGCACTACCCAGCAGGAAGAGGCTGGAGCGGGCGGCAAATGTTCTGGTTTTCATTTATTTTGACAGAGTCCGAGTGTGCGGCGGGCCTGCGGCCCGCGCTAGTTTTCAGGAAGAGATGGATGAACGGGCGGGCCTAGAAGGCCTTCTGCCAGCCGACAGTGAATGTCAGATCGGTCTCCAGCTGCGGTCCGTTGAGGTCCCGGTAAAGGGGCACGCCAAGCTCGAAGGCCAACCTGTGCCCCCTCAGCCCGCCAGCCTGACCCGCCAGGTTAAGACCCAGCAGCGCCTCAAGCGTCTCGCCGCCATGATTACCCGGATCAGCCGTCTGGACCGGTGCCATGATCATTGTGTCGCGGCCATCGATCTGGCCGACTGACTGGGCTTTCAGCCGACCTGAGAACGACACCCACGGGCGTGGTTCATATGCCAGCCAGGCCGTTGCACCAACAACATCGCCAAGCGTGTAGCCTTCATCATTCTCACCGAGGCGGATCGTGCCAGATAGCTGCCCACCATAGCTCCACTGCCCCGACCGGCTGCGCGCTGTCAGAGAGGGTTTCAGGTCATAGGTGCCGGAGCCAAGCTGCATCGGGTAAGGCATACGAAGCGTCGGCCGCATGTTCATGGGAGTCAGCACCTGTGCTGTCTCATCAATCGACCCGGTGGGAAGTGAGACGGACAGGCCCAGATTGAGCTGGGCGTGCTCGTTGCTTCCATCGTCGAGGCCAATGATTGCACCAATGGTGGTGTCCCCCCAGCCAGAGCTCTCGGTGGTAAACCGGCCCAACTGCGTCGCTCCCATGCCTCCCTGGTACGTGACGTGCTCCATCTCATTTTCGAGATACATGCCCATCGCCATCAGGGTGACGCGATCATTCAGGCCATACATGACGCCCGGCATGATCATCTTCATCGGCATATCCAGCGGCACAACCCGGAGCGTCGGAGGCATGCCCGCGAATGGGTTCGGCTCCGATGTCGCGATGTCCTCGGGAGACACGCTGTCAGTGCCATCACGATTGCCTGACATGTCCATATACATCGCCCGAAGGGAGACCATGAACTCGCCTTTCTTGTGGCGATGGTCAGCCATGACGCCAATCGGGGCATGATCCGTTGCGTAGGTTACCTTTCCGCCGTCGCCCTCATGAGCATTTGCGGGCATGGCAAGTGACGTGAAAACGGCCGTCGCGGCGACGGTCGAGTGGAATGCGCGGCGGCGCACGTTCTGCAGTTTCATAGATGTGTCTTTCTTCCATTGCACACCGCCTACTCGGGCGTGCGCGTACTGATTTCCGGTTTGAGAAAAATCAGATGGAAGGGGGCGGCCCCCGGGGCGGCTGCTTGGCGCCGATGACGCGAAGCACAGGCAGTTCGACCGTGGCTACAGTCGTAAAGGCAGGGGTCGCAGGCCTGTGAGGCTCGAGAAAGAGCAAAGGCTGGCTGCCAGGCGCCAGGACGGACGACATGGCAACTGGGCAAGCCGGCTGGCCGGAATCTTTGTCGGAGCCATTATCGCCGCGGCCCGGCTCGTCCCACGTCCAGAGGCTTCGTGAGGACGATGGATCCGAACTGTTTGTAACAGAGGCTGGCCAGACGACTGAGCGCCCATGGCATGTTTCGATGACCAGCTGCTGCGATTCGACGTCCTGTCTCACCATCCAGCCATCAGGCACGACTGCACGCGTCAGCATCGCCGCGAAGGCGAGGCAGAACATCAGTCGCGCAAGGAAGGCGGTCGATCGATACAAACTGGCGAAACCCGGACTGGCCACGGAACACGTCGAGATGCGAACAGGTCGCAATTCGGCTTGAGCGCGGCTTTAGTCGACGCTCCAGGTTTTGTAAATGCGACCAGACGGCCTGTAAGCCGGGTTCTGTTCCCCCGTTACCGGGATCGGCAACCATTCCTCTGGGAGCCCTGTCGCCAGAGCCCTCACGCGACACACCCGGGGCGCAGGCTGGAAACGGCCCATGCGCGCCCCCTACTCGGTCTTGCTCCGGGCGGGGTTTACCATGCCAGGGACGTTACCGTCCCCGCGGTGGGCTCTTACCCCACCCTTTCACCCTTACCAGCCGCAAGCGGCTGGCGGTCTGCTCTCTGTGGCACTTTCCCTCGGCTCACGCCGGGCGGGCATTACCCGCCGCCCTGTTTCCATGGAGCCCGGACTTTCCTCCAGCATGCCGTTACCAGCATACCAGCGGCTGCCCGGCCGTCTGGTCAGGCAGGCGATATAGGGCCGGACGGCAGCAAACGCCACCCCGCCAGGTCGTGGAACGGATTAATCTCCAAGCTGGATCAAGGGTGTGACCTTGTCAGTCAGCAGCTGGATCAGTTCGCTCTGCATGAACTGATAGTCGTCAGGGATATCCAGAACGTGGATCGCCTTGTGAGTGACGGCCTGACGAAAATCAGCTTTCAGGCGATTGGCGTGCTTGGCTTCCATGCAAACGATCAGATCCGCCCAGCGAATATCCGCCATATTGACCTGATGTCTGGCATCGCGCGCGGTGCCAGCCGAGCGTGTTTCGATGCCTGACATCTCGCCGAAGACAGCCTCACCCGTCGGGCTTCGTAATTGGTTGCGGGAGCAAATGAACAGAATCCGGCAAGGCTTTGCATCTGCCATCAGCTTCTCCCATTCGCGATGCGGCCATATCTTGCCGGTCTTCTGTGCCCGGCGAAGCTTGTTCGCACGGCGGAAGATGAGCTTCCACTTCTTTTGTTCAAAGCCGCGATCAACTGGAGGCGGGTGACGCCCGTCCAGCTTGCGCGCAAGAGCACGGCGCTCGCCGCGCGAGTTAGGGTGTGGCATGGTGTTCCTCGTTAGATTGCCAGTCGGTTCAGCAGCCGCGGCAATACGAAGGAACTTTGTGAGGCGCGGATATATGCGCGCAGCCACCGGCGCGCAAGGAATTTGAAAGCCTGCTGAGGCAAAATTCTGGCCTCAGCGACCTTCCTGCGCCATTCTCGACGCAGGCACCAAGTGCGAGAACGACCATGGAAGCCTGGCTGAAAAAGCTGCCCTTACCCGGTCCGGTAACGGACTGGGCGGTGCTGCCTCTCTGGCACGCCATATTGAGGCTTTCGAAGCCTGAGGTCCGGATCGTTTCCGGAGGCATCAGCTTCTATGCGCTGTTTTCCATATTTCCGCTGATCTACCTGACGCTCGCACTTCTATTCTCACTCCTGCCGCATGATCTGTCGGAAAGCCTCGCCTCGACCGTCGACCAAATTCTGGTATCAGCGGTCGCGCCATTGAAGCAGGCGGACCTTACCGTGATCCGGGACGCGACGCCGCAGGGGCTGACGATTCGAGCCTTCATTGCGATCCTGATCGTGTTCTACACGGCAAGTTCCGGCGCAAAGGCCGCTATCACCGGCATACGAATGGTGGCGGGCAGCGAAAAAAGGTCGAACATCATCCGCTTTCAGGGTGTCTCTTTGCTGATGACAACGCTGCTGATCCTGCTTGTCTGGCTATTGGGGGCGTTGCAGCTTTTGATGTCGTTTGTGACCGAACGTCAGGGCTTCATTGCCTTTGACTTGGCTGAGGACATCTCCGATCTCGCTTCTCAGCTCTGGATCGGGAAATTTCTGGCATGCTTCGCGATCTTCTACCTAATCATCTCGCTCTCGCTTTACGGGCGTATCAGCTCGGGGCGCGCCATGACGGCGGGCGCCGCCGCTGGCGCGTTCACCTGGAGCCTCGCAACCTTCGCTTACCACCTGTATTTACGGGTTTCGGTGCTCGACACGTTTTATGGTGCGCTCGCCTCCGTCATTCTGGGGTTCATCTGGCTTCTGGTATCGGTGTCATCGCTACTGCTTGGCGCAGCCCTGTCGGTTGAGTGGTCGAGCCGCATCGTCGGAAATCGCAAAGCGGTTGAGCGCGAACAGATCGCTGAAGGCGATAGCGCTGGTCTGGACAATGCGACGACGAAGGAGGAGCGTTGAGCACAAAACAAAAGCGCCGCAGGCGATACTGCGGCGCTTCAGAATTTTTATTGTCCGAAATGGGCTGCCGCTAGAAGGCCAGCCCGAACAGGAAGATCAGAAGCTGGACGAAGATAGCCAGCCCCGCAAGGGCCACCACTGTTGCGATCCAGGCGCCGCCCATACCCATGAACATGCCAATGGCGATGCCGGCACCCGCGCTAAGAACCAGCGCGATCATCCAGTTCATGCCGAGTGACAGGGTGAACACCATATATCCGACGGAGATCAGAAGGATCAGTGAACCCCAGGCGCTGGCTTTCATGAAGCCGCCATACATTTTCGACTGGGAGTCGATATCCATTTCGCCGCGTGTGTATTCGCTAGAAGCCATCTGGCGCTCTCCGTACATGAAATCGATGTCGTTTTATTGAGCGATCATAGCGCTCGTCAAGCGGCCATGCCGTCGCATCTGCTCACGAAATCCAAACGCGCCTAGTTCAGCTTGTCCTTGTCGTCGCGTTTCGGCGGGACAAAAGCAGGTGGCAGCGGCGTCGCAGGCACGCCCTCATCCTTCAAAGACTCGCGCTCCTCAGCGGTCGTCTCGCCCCAGATCGGACGGTGATCGCGCTCACCGTAATACATGCTGCGCGCCTCTTCGGCGAATCCATCTCCAACGTAATCGTAATTTTCGGAGATGTGCTGTCGCGCCTTGGCGGCCAGCTTACCGAACACCTTCTCTGGATCGGACGCGCCGGCCTTTTGCGAGGGTTTGACCGACGGCGCCATGATTTGCTTGCGCACGCTTGAACCGCCGCAATTGGGGCAGGTTATCAGCCCACGCTCTTGCTGGCTGTCAAATGCGTCAGAGGACGCAAACCAGGCCTCGAAACCTGCGTCGCAATCCCTGCATTCAAGCGCGTAACGGATCATGGTCTTTCAACCGTCTCAGGCGGCGTCGAGCAGCTGATCAAGCTTGCCGGTGCGTTCGAGCGACATCATCTCGTCGCAACCGCCGATATGCATGTCGCCGACAAAGATTTGCGGGAAGGTGCGTGCGCCATTCGCGCGGGAGACCATTTCCTGCTTCTTGTCTGGGTCCATACCGGCGTCAATTTCGGTGAAGTCGACGTCTTTCTGCTTCAGCAGGGCGAGTGCCCGTGTGCAGAAGGGGCAGAACGCCCGCGTATAGATAGTTACCTTTTGCATTTTGGCTCCGGTGTTTGGAACATGACTGCGGCTTATATGGTGATGTCCGTTGGCCTGACAACGCGCGCCAGCACCAGTACGCTTACGCTCGCCGCATTGCCTTTCAGCAAGGCACGCGTGCACGCTGAGAGAGTTGCTCCCGTGGTGTAGACATCGTCGATCAAGACGATGTTCGCACCGTCAATTCGTGTTTCCCGGCCATGCCTGACAGCGAAGGCGCCTCGAACATTCCTGCGCCGCTCGCGTGCGGTCAGGCCGCCTTGGCTTGGTGTCGGCTTCCGGCGCACCAGCGCGTCATTGCACACCGGGCGCTGCGCACGGCGACCGACGGCAGCAGCCAGCCAACCTGACTGGTTGAACCCCCGGCTGGCGAGCCGCCGATAGTGTAACGGGACCGGCACGATCAGATCGGCGTCCGGCAATATATCGGCCCCCGCAAGCGCCATCCATGATGCGTAGACGGGCAACCCATCACGCCGCCCGGCCCGCTTCAGGTCGAGCACCGCCTTTCGGGACGCATCGTCATATTCAACGGCTGCCCGCGCGGCTTGCCATCTGGGCGGCTTAGCCGCACACGGCCCGCACAGCGTGGCATCGCCCAGGTCTGACTCTGTCGGGACCGCGCAAAGGCGGCAGCCACTGCCATTCAGGAAGCTGAGGCTTGCGAAGTCTTCCGGTGGGATCAGCCCCTGACCATCGTGGCTCTGTCCGGTGACGAGCGAGCGGGGCGGCCAGATAAAATCACCAAGAGAGCGCAGTCCGGCCTTTGCGGTCCGGCTCAAGCGGTCCATATCCAGCGCCATGTCTTCTGCCCCACCGAAACTTTTCGACCGCGACCTGGTGCGCTTGCACCGGGACCGGGCCGCTGCCCATTATCA
>JAYZBJ010000176.1:0-3539 GCA_036338795.1 Pseudomonadota bacterium
GGCACCCGCGCATCTGAGCATGCTCACATCTATCGCATCGAACCGGGCGCGTCGGTTCCGCGCCACTCACACCATGGCGACGAGCTTACGCTCGTGCTTTCTGGTGGATTTACGGACGGTAGCGGGAGCTATGGCCCCGGCGACATCGCGCTTCAGACGCCCGACGACACACACCAGCCGGTAGCTGACGATGACGGCCCGTGTATCGTGCTGGCCGTTGCCGAAGGCGGACTAAAGTTCACCGGCGTTCTGGGGCTGCTCCAGAAACTGGCGCGGCGCTAGACTCGTCCGGCTAATTGCTACCACCATTAATGACATCGAACTTGCGCGTTTCGAACACCCGCAGGACCTGAGCAATGTCGTGGCCGCGCTTCAACACCTGGTCCTGGCTGCCGTAAACAACGTATGCGCCTTGCTGATTGCGTAGGGCCGGGACTTTTTCGATCCGCCAGGTTGGCGCTTCGGCATGTCGTCTGAAGATCGCAAAAACCGCGTGATCGGCGTGCATGCCGATGGCGTAGTCCTTTGCCTGCCCTGACATGACCATGCGCCCATACACATCCAGGATGCGGCTCATTTCAGTCCGGTGGAATGCAACCTTCGGCTGTCGCCCCGGCTGCAGTCTAGTCACACTTGCCATGAACAAAGACTAAGCTGCCTCTCGCGGGCGCGCTAGCATCCTGTCGCATTTTTAATGCCAAGAACAGGATTTAGCCGCAATCTCGCCTTGCGAGCGCCCCCGATTACAGCCACCTTGCAATTGTCGGGTGTTGGTGTCTTGCAGGCATCCCGGACCCATCAGCCCCCCCAGCCCCCCGGGGAGCTTGTTTAACCATCACCCGACATCCTTTCCCACAGGCCTGACGTCGCAGACTTCCGCATATGAAAATGCGGTCACGTTCGACCGATGTCCTGTGATTTGAGCAAACAGCCTCTGGCCAGTTTCTGGCGAGACGTTTACTCAGTGGTCCACTGCAAATTCAGCGGGTCCGGCCAATGCTTGAACTGAAGCACCTCGTGAAATCATTCGGCGATCATGTCGCCGTCGACAAGGTGACTTTCAGCCTGAAAAAGGGCGAAGTGCTTGGCTTCCTCGGCCCAAATGGTGCAGGTAAATCAACCACGATGCGCATGGCGGCGGGTGTGATCGAACCCGATGAGGGAGACGTGGTCATAGCCGGGCACTCGATCATCACGCAGCCCCGAGAAGCTCAAAGGCGGCTAGGCTTTCTTCCGGAAGGCGCCCCGCTCTATGCGGACATGACACCCCTCGAATTCCTGCATTTCATGGCAACGGCGCACGATCTTCCAAAGGCAGAGCGAAAGCGCGCCATGGAGCGCGTGATTGCAGACGCCCGGATCGCCAATGTCGCGAACAGGCGCATCATTACCCTTTCCAAAGGGTATCGACGCCGGGTCGGCCTGGCCGGCGCCCTGCTCAATGACCCTGATGTTCTCATTCTGGACGAGCCGACCGACGGCCTTGATCCAGTCCAGAAGCGTGCTGTCCGCGCGCTCGTCGCACGAATGGCGCCCGACAAGGCCATATTGATCTCGACCCACACGCTCGAGGAAGTACCCGCAATGTGCAATCGGGCGATCATCATTGATCGCGGGCGGATTGTTGCCGATGGCACCCCACAGAGCCTTTCCGAACAAGGCCCGGGCGGACTGGAGGAGACCTTTATCCGGCTTGCAGGCACGGCGGAGGTGGACGCTGCATGAATCGCTGGCTGAAGGACACGCTCACAGGGCTGCGCGCCAGCTATGGCCGCGAGCTTCGCGCCTACTTCGCGACACCGCTCGCGTATGTGTTCATCGCCATATTCCTGATGATGCTGGGCTTTTTCACGTGGGAGGCATCTCGGTTCTTTGACACAGGCGCGGCCGACCTTGGGCCGTTCTTCTACTGGCATCCGTGGCTGTACATGATTTTCCTGCCCGCACTCTCCATGCGGCTCTGGTCGGATGAGGCCGCAGGTGGCACGTCGGAACTGCTGATGTCTCTCCCAGTCAGCATAACAGGCCTCGCGCTGGGCAAACTGCTCGCGGCCTGGACGGTTGCCGCCGCAAGCCTCATTCTCACATTTCCAATGTGGCTGACGGTGAATTATCTCGGCTCGCCCGATAACACTGCCATTATCCTGTCCTACTGCATGAGCTTCATCATGGCAGGCGCGTACCTGTCCATCGGAGCTGCTGTCTCCTCGCTGGTGTCCAGCCAAGTGCTGGCTTACGTGGTGGGCGTTGTGGCCGCCTTCGTTTTCACCGCTGCTGGCTGGCCGATGGTTTTGGGTGCCGTTTCAAATTCGCTGGGTACGGGTGTCGGTGAGGTAGTGGCGACATTCTCCTTCCTGACGCATTTCGAAACCGCAGAACGCGGTGTGCTTGAGCTGCGCTCGCTCATCTACTTCTTCGGCGTGATTGCCCTCTGGCTTTCCTTGAATGTCTTGTGGGTCAGCCAACGGCGGAGCGGCGCGCGATGACGCATCGAGCCTATCTTGCTGCTGCCACTGGGCTGATTGCGGTCATTTTCATTGCCGCCACGCTGATCGTGCAGCCCCTGCTCCGAACGGCGCGTATCGATTTCACGGAAAACAGCCTGTTCACGCTGTCGGCTGGGACGAAAGGCGTTCTCTCAGAGCTCGAGGAGCCCGTCGACCTGACATTCGTGTACACCCGCCGGGTCGGTCAGGAGTTTCCCGCTGTTCGTGCATATGCAACGCGGGTCCGCGAACTACTCGATGCCTACAAAGCCGTCGCGGGCGCTGATCTCAGAATACGCGAGATTGACCCGGAGCCCTTTTCTGAAGCCGAGGACGAAGCGCTTGCAGCGGGCATAACGGCGGTCAATTCGGATGGCAGCGACCCGCTCTATTTTGGCCTAATCGGGCGCAACACCGTCGACGACCAACGCGTGATCCCGTTCCTCGCTCCAGAGCAGGAAGACACGCTGGAATATGATCTGACCCGCATGATCTCGCGTCTCAACCGGCCGGAGCCACCGCGCGTCGGCGTGCTGTCGACCTTGCAGGGAATGACAGGCAATGGCGACGGCAGCGGTTACACTTTCCTGCAGGAACTTGCCAAAAGCTATCAGATCGAACCGATTGATGAAGATTTCTTCTCGCTGCCGGATGAGATGGATGTACTGCTGGTCGTTCATCCACCGGACCTGAATGACTGGCAGGCCTGGCTTGTTGATCAGTTCATTCTGCGCGAAGGCAGGGCAATTTTCCTGGTCGATGCTGCCGCCAAGACTTCGCAAGGCAGCACGCCGGGGAGTGCAGCGGACCGGCAAATCCGGTCAGACCTTGGACGCTTTTCCGAAATCTGGGGCGTCGACCTATCAGACGCCGCGCTTGCCGATACCGAGAGCGCGCTGCCGATACAGGCCTCGATAGGAGAAGGGCGGACCAACATCGTGCGCCATCCGCTCTACCTGGCTGCAACGCCTTCGCTGATGCCAACGCAGAACCTGATCACGGCCGACCTTTCGCGGACCGTCAACTTCGGCGCGCCCGGTGCTCTGCTGCTTG
>JAYZBJ010000177.1:0-9140 GCA_036338795.1 Pseudomonadota bacterium
GCTGAAGGCGTTTAACGAAGACAAGCAGATGCGGTCTGACTGGACGATCCCTCTCTGCACAGGATCGGAACGCCTCAAGGATGAGCGCGGCAAGAAAGCCCATCCGACGCAGAAACCCGAAGCCCTTCTGAAACGCGTCCTGCTTGCGACGACCAATCCGGGCGATGTCGTCCTCGACCCCTTCTCCGGCACTGGCACGACGGCTGCAGCCGCCAAGGCGCTCGGCCGTGACTATGTCGGCATCGAGCAGGACCCGGCCTATATACGCTTGTCCCGCGCACGGATTGACGCCATCACACCGCTCGGCGGCGAGGCACTGGAAACGCAGAAAGGCGCCCGCGCCCTACCCCGCGTTCCATTTGGCGCCCTGGTCGAAAATGGCTGGCTGAAACCGGGCGACCGTCTCTGGTCACCGAAGAAGCGGCATCATGCGCGCATCCGCATTGATGGCAGCCTCTCGACCGGCGAGGCTTCAGGTTCGATTCACCGGCTCGGCGCCCATGTCATGAAGGCACCCGCCTGCAATGGATGGACATTCTGGCACTATGAATCGCCCAAGGGTGATCTTGCGCCGATCGACCTGCTTCGGCGGCGCTATCGTCAGGAAATGGGTCTGAACTGACCCATCCGCGGGCAACCGACAGAAAACGCGCATTCCGTAATTCTCCCTGCTGACGCCGGAGGCCAGACTTCCTATGCTGACTGCTGATCGACACCAGCCAGCACGAGCGCGCAGCGGGGAATAGGAATGGGGCACGAAGGCCAGGAAATCTTTCTGAAGGACATGCTCGTCTTCCTGTTCGCGGCGGGTGTGATCGTTCCTGCCTTTCGCGTACTGAAGCTTCCCGCAGTCGCCGGATTCCTGATCGCCGGAGTCGCACTCGGTCCGCATGGGCTTGGGACACTCGAACACCTATGGGCGCCTCTGCAGTTCATCACGGTCTCAGACCCAGAAGCCGCCGCACCATTCGCGGAACTGGGCGTCCTCTTCCTGCTCTTCCTGCTCGGTCTCGAACTGTCGTTCGAGAAGCTCTGGGACATGAAGCGCATCGTGTTTGGCGCGGGTGGTGTTCAGGCCATTTTGAGTGCCGCTCTAATTGCGACAGGCCTCTGGCTGTTCGGCGTGAATGCGCAAGCCTCGGCGGTTATCGGCCTTGCTCTTGCCCTGTCTTCGACAGCTATCGTCATGCAGGTGCTGACCAGTGAACACCGCGCCGCGACGCCTGCTGGTCGAACAGCATTGGGTGTTCTTCTCTTTCAAGACATTCTCGTTGCCCCGATCCTGATCTTCGTCAGCTTTCTGTCGCCGGAAACCGGCGTGAACATCATGCAGTCGGTGCTGCGAGCGTTGTTCGAAGGGCTGATTGCGATTGTTATCATCGTTTTCCTTGGCCGTTTTGTCTTGCAGCACGTCTTCCGGCTGGCCGCGCGTTCAGGCGGGCGGGACTTCCTGATGGCCCTCACGCTATTTGTTGTTATCGGCGCTGCAGTAATGACGGGCATGGCGGGCCTGTCGGTGGCGCTAGGTGCATTCCTCGCGGGCTTGCTCCTGGGTGAAACGGAATTCCGGCATCAGACAGAGGTCGATCTCGATCCGTTCAAAGGCCTGCTTCTGGGCATCTTCTTCATGACCGTTGGCATGAGCATCGACCTCGCCGTCATCGCAGACCTTGCCCCCATCGTGCTTGGCGGTCTCGCCGGGCTTATCATGTTGAAAACGCTGGTCGCATGGGCCGCCGCACGCGTATTCGCCGGCCCGGCTCCTGCTGCAACCGAAAGCGCCTTCCTGCTTGCGCCAGCTGGTGAGTTCGCCTTTGTGGTCATGGCCGCCGCTGCTGGTGCAGGAATCCTTGCACCTGAATTGACGACACCAGTGACTGCTATTGCGGGCCTGTCGATGCTGCTCATTCCGGTCATGTCCCGCATCGGCCAATCACTTGCGCGACGTGTCAGACAGCCAGAGACGGACAGCCTCGACAATAATGATTTCTCGGAACGCGAAGGTCACGTTGTAATTGCCGGTTTTGGCCGTGTCGGTCACACGATTGCGCGCATCCTCGCCGATGAGCAGGCAGATATCGTGATCCTCGAACGAAGCTTCCACTCCGTGCATATGGGCCGGAATGAAGGCTGGCAGGTGCAACTGGGGGACGCGGCGCGCAAGGAAATCCTGGAGGTCGCGGGCGCACACGGCGCGTCCCTGTTCGTTGTGACCGTCGACGATGCCATCAGCGCGGAAAACATGGTTCGCGCAATCCGGGCGCTCAGACCTAATGTGGCGATCCTCGCACGTGCCAGGGATGTCGAGCACGGCAAGTCCCTTCGCCAGGCGGGTGCCACCTTTGTCATTCCCGATGCCATCGAAGCCGGGCTCCAGCTTGCTGGACGCGTTCTGCAGGAATTTGGCTACGCCAATGAGACGGTGCGAGATCTGATCGCTTCGGAACGCGATGAGGAATACCGCAAAGCGTCAGAAGCCTAGAGCGCGAGCTTCAATGCCTTCTTGAAAACGCTTGGGAAGGCGTCCGCTGCATCGGCTACATCCACCCAGTCACACCCGCCCCCGGGTTCTGTTACCGACAACCTGATCACGCTCAGCTGGAGTTCGAAGTGCGTGAACACATGTTTCACCATGCCAATCTCCTCGCCTCCATCCGGCAGCCAATCCGGCCGAGCCGCCACGCCCGCTTCGGACCAATGCGTTGTCGGCAGCGCCAGCATTCCGCCTAACAGCCCGCGTTCCGGTCGACGTTCCACCAGCACGTCATCGCCGCGCATGATAACGAAGACTTCGCCAAACCGTTTCGGCTTGGCCTTCTTCTCGGGCTTGATGGGGTATCGCTCTGGAGCGCCCTCGTCCTGTGCGGCGCACCAGTAGACCACAGGACAGATCAGGCAGTTGGGCCGTTTGGGCGTGCAGACTGTCGCGCCGAGATCCATCAGCGCTTCTGCGAACTCACCGGGTCGATCAGCCGGGACCAGCATGCGAACGAGCGCGGCAATACGAACCTTCTCGTCTTTCCACTCCCCCTTCGCCGCCAGCAGGCGGGCGAAAACACGGTCGACATTACCATCTACCGCAGGTGCGCGCTCGCCAAACGCAAGCGCAGCGACAGCGCCTGCCGTGTATGGCCCGATCCCCGGCAGCTCGCGCAGGCCCCTCTCGGTGCGTGGCCAATCGCCAGCGGCAGCCACCACCCGGGCGCACTTCAGCAGATTCCGTGCGCGCGCATAGTATCCAAGCCCGGCCCACGCCGCCATCACTTCGGCATCTTCTGCGCCTGCAAGATCCTGCACCGTCGGCCATCGTTGCGTAAATGCGAGAAAGTACCGCCCGGCATGAGGCACAGTAGTCTGTTGCAGCATGATCTCCGCCAGCCAGACGCGATATGGGTCGGGCTGCACACCACGGGCGCGCTGGCCGGGACCGATGCGCCATGGCAGCTCACGAGCATGACGCGCATACCAGTTGAGCAGCGCGTCAGGGAAATCATCAAATTTTGTTGAAACCGCATTCGCGGTCTTTCCAGCGGATGGCATGCGCGGCACAATCTCTTTCATGGTCACCAGGTCAAGCCTCGATCCGCTGGAAGAAGCACGTGCGCGCGTCGCCTTGCGCTATCAACGCGCCAAACGCGCAGATGCGCTGCCAAACTCTTTCGGCAAGGTCGCCATGCAGATCGCCCGCAAGAAAATCCCTGAGAAAGGCCCGGCTATCGGCCGACTGAAACTGCTCTGGACCGATATTGTCGGCGAGCAGCTCGCCAAGGTGTGCGAGCCGGAAAAGATTGGCGCGAGCGGTAAAGGCAAAGGCCGCGTCCTGACGGTGAAGTGCATTCCCGCCGCCTCCACAATGGTCCAGCATCAGAGTGAACTGATCCGCCAGCGCGTTGGCGCGTCGCTGGGCGGCGACATTCGCGAAGTTCGCATCTTGCAGGGCCCATTGACCCGGGGGGGCCTTCCAAAATCCCGCAAACGCAAACGGCCCCTTACCGCCGAAGAACAGGCATTCCTTGTCCAATCCGTCGCGACGATTGAAGATCCGGCGCTGCGCAAGGCAGTTTTGGCTCTGGGAGAGGCTGTGCTAACGACCGACGACTCCTGAAGACACAGGCGTGCCGGGCGCGCCGTTAACCAGTTGGAAACCACTCCGACCCAAATTCTTAAGCAAAGGTTATGACCATGAAATTCATGTCCCGCCGCGCTGTCCTGATTGCTGGATCCCTGTTCGCCGCAACCGCATGTGGCGCTGCAGACAATGGATCGGCTTCAGGCAAGGCCTCAACTGACAACGCGGCCGTGAATGAAATGGTCCTCGGCGCTGACGACGCGCCAGTGACGGTTATCGAATACGCGTCCTGGACCTGCCCTGCATGTCTCCAGTTCCAGACAGAAGTCGTGGACAATCTGAAGTCCGAATACGTGGATACCGGCAAAGTGAAATTCGTCTTCCGGGAATTCCCGACGGCACCAGCCAATATTTCGGTCGCGGGCTTTGCCGTTGCGCGCTGTGCTGGCGAAGACCAGTATTTCGACGTCCTCAACGAGCTCTTCGAGCGTCAACGCGGTATCCTGAGCCTTGCGCGTGAAGGGGGTCAGGTGAAAGCCGCCCTAAAGCAAATTGCTTCCAATCACGGCATCACCAGCGACGAGGAATTCGAAGCCTGCCTTCAGGATTCAGGCATTCGCCGCGCAATCGCTGCAGCCGTTTCGCAGGGTGAGAATGACGGCGTTTCCGCAACGCCGACCGTTCTCGTCAACGGCGAGACCCTGCCAGGTTACGAGTGGCGCCGCTGGGACGGCATGAAGGCCGTTCTGGACGAAGCACTCGGCGAAGATGCACCGGTTGAGCCGGCGGCAGCCGACATGACCGACGAGACCGAAGCAGCCCCGGAAGCAGACTCCACGGGCGAATCCGGCGATATGGAAACCGAAGAGACGGTCTCGGGCGAGGCTGTTCCGGAGTAACTTCAACAGGAGGAGCCTGTCTTTGCACATTACAGAACTGCGCATTGCAGGCTTCAAATCCTTCGTCGACCCGCAGGAGGTTCCGGTTCTTCCCGGCCTCACCGGCATTGTCGGGCCGAATGGCTGCGGAAAGTCAAACCTTCTCGAAGCGCTTCGCTGGGCCATGGGCGCAAGCTCTGCCAAGGCGATGCGCGGCGGGGAGATGGATGACCTGATCTTCTCCGGTTCTCAGCAGCGACCTGCCCGTGAACTGGCTGAGGTGACGCTCGTCCTGGACAATTCGAAGCGCACGGCCCCGCCCGAATTCAATGCGTCTGACGTCCTCGAAATCCAGCGCCGCCTCAAACGGGGTGCGGGATCGACGTACAAACTCAATGGACGCACCGTTCGCGGCAAGGACATCCAGCTCATCTTCGCTGATGCATCCACGGGGGCGAACTCTCCGTCGCTCGTCCGTCAGGGCCAGATTTCAGAGCTGATCGGTTCAAAACCGCAGAACCGCCGGCGCATTCTTGAAGAAGCCGCAGGCATTGCGGGCCTCAATACGCGCCGCCATGAAGCCGAGCTCAAGCTGCGTGCAGCTGAAACCAATCTTGAGCGCCTGTCGGAAGTGTCGGCCGAAGTCGAGCGCCAGCTTGAGAGCCTGAAACGTCAGGCGCGCAAGGCGCGCAAATACAAAGAACTCTCCGAGAAAATCGCCGCGCTCGAAGCATTTCTGGCGCATCTCAAATGGGAATCTGCCCGCGAGGCGAAAGCCCAGGCCGAAGCAGCGCTTTCGCAATGCCGTGAGCGTGTTGAGGCAACTTCCCGCGCCGCCGCAGTCGCCGAAACCCGCCGCATCGAAGCAGGCGAAGGCCTTCAGCCGCTTCGCGATGCCGAATCGGTGGTTTCCGGCAAACTCGGTCAGGCGCGGATTGATCTGGCGCGGCTGGAAACCGAGCGAAAGAATGCCGCTGACCTTCTCGCCCGGCATGAGAGCGAAGCGCGCCGCCTGATGGATGACATCGAGCGCGAGCAGGCCCAGAAGGAAGAGGCCGAGCAGGCGCTGGAAGAGGCAAAGGACAATCTCGCCGCCCTTCCCACCGAAGATCCGAAGGCCAATGAAGAGCTCGAAGCCAAGGCGAAGCGAGACCTTGAAGCAGCCCGTACAGCGCTCAATGAAGCACAAGCTGCAGCAGACGATGTCGCTGCCAAGCTCGCCTCGATGAAGGCTGAGCGCCAGGCTGCCGAAGCGAGCGCAGAAGCCCAGCGTCGTCGCAAGGCAAGCCTCGAGACTGATGCGGCGCGGCTGAAACAACAACTTGAAGCGATGCCGGATACGTCAGCGCTTCAGGCCCGCTTGGCAGAGGCCGAGCAGACCGAACAGGCCGCCGAGATCGCCCTGCATGACGCCGAACGTGCCGTTGACGCCGCCGAGGCCGCCCTCGCCGAAGCCCGCGAAGCGGAATCAGAGGCGCAGGCCCCAAAGGACGACGCGGAAAAGTCCGTTCGTACACTCGAGTCCGAAATTGCAGGCCTCGAGCGCCTGCTGAAACAGGCCACCGGCCCGAAGGCGCCGCCTGTCATTGATCGCGTGCGCACGAAAGACGGCTATGAGAAAGCAGTTGCAGCCGCACTGGGCGATGATCTGCAGGCGTCGACGCAGAAAGATTCGTCGCTCTTCTGGGCGGGTCGGGACATCAAGACAGATGCACTTCCGTCTGACGCAGAACCCATGCATACGTTTGTCGACGCGCCGGGAGAGCTGGCTGCGCGCCTGTCTCAATGCGGGGTTGTTGCCGTTGAGGATGGACCGCGCCTCGCGGCAGAGTTGAAGCCCGGTCAGCGACTTGTCACCAAGGAGGGCCACCTCTGGCGGTGGGATGGCTTCACACGAACACCGGATGCGCCAGTATCTGCAGCAGAACGCCTCGCACAGCAGGCCCGTCTCGAAGCGGCGCAAAATGAAATCGCGCCGGCACGTGAGGCCTTCGAAGCCGCTGCGGCCAATCTTGCACAAGCGCGCGAACAACGTGTTTCCGCCGAAGACGACCTGAAAGACGTTCGCCGCGCCGTGTCCCCGAAAGCCAGCGAACTGAACCGGGCGCGCTCAGCCACCGCCGAGGCGCGCCAGGCCTTCGAGCGTGCCGATGTCAAACGCGAATCGGCTAATGAGGCACTTGCCCGCGTCGAGTCAGACCTGCGCGGCGTCGAAGAATCACTCTCGCTAGTTTCCATCGGCGGTGATGACACGGAATTGGAACGTCTGGAGACGATCCTGACCGGCGCACGGGAGGCGCTGACCAAAGCACGCGACCACGAAACCGAGTGCCGTGGCCGACTGACAGACATTACGAGAAACCGCGAACAGGCGATCGCTCGCCGCGAAGGTTTCCAAAAGGATGTCGAGCGCTGGACAAACCGCCTTGCAAGCAGTGCCAACCGGCTGGAAGAACTGTTGAAGCGACGCTCGGAAGCTGCCGGCGAAGCGGAACGTGCGCGATCCAAACCAGAAGAGATGCAAGGCGAAATTGACGTATTGTCAGAGCGCGTCGCCCAGTTCGAGGAAGAGCGCAAACAGGCTGCAGATCGACTCGCCGAGAAAGAAGGTACACTTCGCGAAGGTGAACAACACGCTCGCGAGACGGCTAACGCCGCAATGGAGGCGCGCGAATCGCTAGCCGGCGCCAAGGTCCGCCTCGAAAATGCGGAAGGCCGTCTAGACGACGCCATCGAAACCGCTCGCACGCAGTTCCAGCGCATGCCGGAAGGCCTCATGACGCTCGCCCGCGCGGGGATCGACGAAGAAGAGCTTGAAACGCTCGAATCATCTGAGGCTGACCGCCAGCTGGACTTCCTGCGCCGTGACCGCGACCAGCTTGGCGGCGTTAACATGGAAGCAGAGGCTGAAGCCGAAGAACTCGCCGAACGTCTGGGCACCCAGGCTAGCGAGAAGGAAGACCTCATCCAGGCGATCTCAAAGCTTCGCGATGGCGTCGCGGCGCTGAATGATGAAGGCCGTGCCCGCCTGCTTGAAGCCTTCGAACGGGTCAACGAGCATTTCAAGGCGCTGTTTACCACCCTCTTCCGGGGCGGCGAAGCGGAACTTCGTCTGGTAGACGATGATGACCCGCTCAATGCAGGCCTTGAGATCATGGCGCAACCGCCGGGTAAACGCCTCGGCACGCTCAGCCTCATGTCAGGTGGTGAGCAGGCCCTGACCGCGACAGCGCTTATCTTCGCGGTGTTCCTGTCCCGCCCGTCACCGATTTGCGTTCTGGACGAGGTCGATGCGCCGCTCGATGATGCCAATGTCGATCGTTATTGTCGGATGCTGGACGAGATGCGCCGCCGCACCGACACCCGCTTTATCGTCATTACTCACAACCCGGTCACCATGAGCCGGATGGACCGCCTGTTTGGCGTAACCATGCGCGAAAAGGGCGTTTCCAAGCTGGTCTCCGTCGATCTCGACGCCGCCGAAGAGCTTGTCGCTGCCGAGTAGCGGCCTGCGGCAAAAGAACATTCTTCAAAATATCGTTTTCAAACAGAGGCTTACGCCGCCGCACATCGGCTTGACTTGCGTGAGTCGCTCCAATAGCTTCCGCCGGAAATGACAGGGGGTCCTCCCCATGTCGGTTTCGAGCGGCATTCAGGGCGTTCAAATGGCCGGTCCAGAGCAGAATGATCTCAGCGAACGGATTGCGAAAGCCCAGGCTGAACGGGATGCCCGTGAAGCCAAGAAAGCCAAGCGCGAAGAAGACATGGAGAACATGAACTCAGGTGCCGGTCTGGCCCTGCGTTACGGCGCAGAGATGGCCGGCAGTGTCGTTATCGGGCTGCTTATCGGATTCTACTTCGATAAGTTTTTCGGTACCGAGCCCTGGGGACTGCTTGTCTGGCTGGGATTCGGCCTTGCAGCCGGAATCCTTAGTGTTATACGCGCCTATCGCCGGTTGACGGCGGACGTACAAATTCAGGGAACGGACCATGCAGATGGTCCGGAAAACGGGACCAAGGGCTGATGAATCTCTCCTTCAGGCAGATCGCCGACCCGATGCACCAGTTTGAGGTGAAGAAACTGATCGAAATCGGCCCGATTGGCGGCCTCGATCTGTCTTTCACCAACGCTTCTTTCTACATGCTGCTGGGCTGTGTGCTCATCGTTGCTTTCTTCGGCATGGCTGCATCCA
>JAYZBJ010000178.1:0-7369 GCA_036338795.1 Pseudomonadota bacterium
CAGTCAGGACATGAAAGCGGTGCGTGCTTCGCTCGCATTCGAGCCGAGCAGCGACCTGCGCTTTGACCTGATCGCAAACTACCAGAAGGACGAGCCGTCCGGCACCAGCTTCAAGTCGCTTGCCTTTGACCCGCTGCCGGGCCGCTCCTCAGCGCCGTGGGACCCGGCAAACCTGAATACGTTCGGGGACTTTCTCGGTGGCAAGAAGCTGGGCCTTGAGCGTGAAGTGACCAGCGTCACGCTTCTTGGTGATTGGGAAATCAACGACGCGTTCTCGCTGACCTCCATCACCGGCTGGCGCGATTTCGAGAGCCTTGAAGTCTTCGATCCGGATGGTTTCGGCCTGGACCTGCTGATCTTCGCGGAAGACGCGGCGGGCGAGCAGATCAGCCAGGAGCTTCGTCTCAATTACGACAATGGCGGACGTGTGCGCGGCTTTGTCGGGGCCAGCTATTTCGATGAGGAAGGTGAGCAGCTCGTGCCGCTGACCTTTGACGAACGCGCCGTACAGGCGCTGCTTGGCGGATTCATCCCGGCCCCTGACGCACCGCCTGCGAGCGCCTTCCCGGCTATCAACCTGACCCTGTTCCAGGCGTCTGGCGGAACCATCGTGCAGCCGCTGAAGCCGATCCACAATGAAGCGTTCACGAACTATGGTGAGACGCAGGCTTTCGAGATCTTCGCCGATGGTACGGTCGACGTGACCGAGCGTCTGCAGCTGACCGGCGGTGTGCGGTTCACGACGGAGGACAAGACCAGCGGCCTCGATGTGAAACTGCTCAACGGGCCGAGCGCTTTGACCGGCGCGGGCCTGTTCGTACAGCCGTCAGGCGGTCTCATCGAACAGAGCGAAACGTTTGACGACGTGACATGGCGCACGGCTGCGAAGTTCGAGCTGACCGACACGGTAAACCTCTTCGCCAACTACGCGCGCGGTCGCCGTCCGGAAGTCATCACGGCCTCCGCTTCCGCGCCGGCTGCTGGTTTCGCCGTCCTGGACGCCGAGATCGTTGATGCTTTCGAAGGCGGCATCAAGGGCGCCTTCCTGAATGGCGATCTCAACCTCGATGCATCGATCTTTTATTATGACTACAGCAACTTCCAGTCGACGGAAGTTACCGAAGAGGGGCTAATCGAGCCGATCAATGCCGGCGACGCCACGGCAGAAGGCTTCGAGGTCCAGGCCAACTGGTTCGTCAGCGAGATGCTGAATCTCGTCGCCTCCTATGGCTACAACAAGGCCCGTTTCGACGACGCTGACGACGCACCGTTCACTGGCAACAAACTGCGTCTTTCACCGGACCACAAGGCCGCCGTGTCCGCACGCATCCTGCTGGCCGATGCAGGCTTTGGCGAGTTCGTCCTAGTGCCTAGCTATACGTGGCAGTCGGACGTCTACTTCGATAATACCGAGCGCGATGCGATCAGCCAGGATGCCTATGGCCTGCTGAATCTCAACGTTCAGCTGAACCTCGAAAACGGTTTCGGCGTTGAAGCGTATGTAACCAACCTCACAGGTGAGGAATACATCATCGATGCCGGGAATACCGGCGATGGCTTCGGCATTCCGACTTACATCTCCGGCCAGCCGACATTCTTCGGCGTGCGCCTGCGCAAGTCTTTCTAGGCTCCAAACCCGGTCGCGTTCCTGACGCTGCGACCGGATCTTCAGCCCCGGCCACTTTCCTCCCTTGGCCGGGGCTATTCTTTTTCTTGACGCATACCGGGCTTGGAGGACACTGACGCCGATGAGTGTGGTTATCGATCTTGCCGACCTTGGTGCTGAGGATTTTCGCGGCCTTGTCAGGGCGCACAAATCGCTCATGCTCGAAACCAGTCCGCCGGAAAGCTCGCACGCCCTCCTGCTAGATGGGCTGCGTGGCCCAGGCATCACTGTCTGGGACATGCGAGAGAATGGCATGCTGATCGGCTGCGGCGCGCTCAAGGCGCTGTCAGATGGCCGCTCAGGCGAGATCAAGTCCATGCATACCGTGGCCCAGTTCCGTAATGGGGGGCTGGGGCGGCAGATGCTCCGCCACATCATGGCCGAGGCGAGATCACGCTATTATACGCGTCTCTACCTTGAGACAGGCAGCCAGGACGCATTCTATCCTGCGCGCAAACTCTATGAATCTGCGGGCTTCACATATTGCGAGCCGTTCGAAGGCTATCGCGAAGACGTGCATTCAGTCTTCATGACCTGTTTGCTGGTTTAGACCCGCATCGTGCTGAGGCGCCTGCAGACCGGGCGCGAAGTCGATGCGTCACGAAATCTTCTTGATCGACTGCGCCGTTTTTTCTCGACGTTCCGTCTGAATGCTCCACCATCGCGGGATGAGCGCTATCGGACCGATCCATAGCTATCATCAATAGCCGGTCGTCATTAAATCGATTTGTTCGATGGGGCGCCGGCTGGTATCGATAAGACAGACTAGATTTCTGCCAAGAAAGGGAGCGACCATGGCTGACGATATGAAATGTCCGGTAACGGGCGGAGGTGGCGAGCGCCACTGGATTTTCAGAGGTAAGTCGAACAAGGAGTGGTGGCCCAAGCTGCTCAACCTCGACATCCTGCATCAGAACCATCCGGCCGGCGATCCGATGGATCCCGATTTCGACTATGCAGAAGCTTTCAAGAAACTCGACCTGAAAGCCGTGAAGGCCGACATCGCAACGGCGCTGAATACCTCGCAAGAGTGGTGGCCGGCTGACTACGGTCACTACGGTCCATTCATGATCCGCATGGCATGGCACTCGGCAGGCACCTACCGTGTCGGTGACGGCCGTGGCGGTTCCGGCTCTGGCCAGCAACGCTTCGCGCCGCTCAACTCCTGGCCAGACAATGCGAACCTCGACAAGGCCCGCCGCCTCCTCTGGCCGATCAAGCAGAAATACGGAAACAGCCTGTCCTGGGCTGACCTCATGATCCTCGCAGGCAACGTCGCCCTTGAGGATATGGGCTTTGACACGTTCGGTTTTGCTGGCGGCCGTGAGGACGTCTGGCAACCGGAACAGGATGTCTATTGGGGCACCGAGGAAGAATGGCTGGCAACAAGCGACAAGCCGAACAGCCGCTATAGCGAAGGCCGCGCCCTCGAAAACCCGCTGGCCGCTGTCCAGATGGGACTCATCTACGTCAACCCGGAAGGCCCGGACGGAAAGCCCGATCCGATCGCTGCCGGTCAGGACATCCGCGAAACCTTTGCCCGCATGGCAATGAATGACGAGGAAACCGTCGCGCTCACTGCAGGCGGCCACACTTTCGGCAAGTGCCACGGTGCGGGTGATGCAGGTCTCGTCGGTGCAGAGCCGGAAGGCGCTGACATCGCACAGCAGGGTCTTGGCTGGACAAGCACCCACGCGACCGGCATCGGCGATGACACCATCACTTCAGGCATTGAAGGCGCCTGGACGCCTAATCCGACCAAATGGGATATGGGCTATTTCGACATGCTCTTCGGCTATGAGTGGGAGCTGACCAAGAGCCCTGCAGGTGCCTATCAGTGGCAACCGAAGGACGTGAAGGAAGAGGACATGGCGCCGAAAGCGCATGATCCGTCGAAGAAGCAAGTCACCATCATGACTACCGCCGACATGGCGATGCGGATGGACCCGGCTTACGAGAAAATTTCTCGCGACTTCCACGCCAATCCGGAAAAGTTTGCCGACGCGTTTGCCCGCGCCTGGTTCAAGCTGACCCACCGCGACATGGGGCCGAAGGTTCGCTATCTCGGGTCGGAAGTCCCGTCCGAAGAGCTGATCTGGCAAGATCCGGTTCCGGAGGTCGATCACCCGCTGATCGATGCCTCGGATATCGCCGACCTGAAGTCCAAGATCCTCTCATCGGGCCTTTCAGTTACGGACCTCGTGAAAACTGCATGGGCGTCAGCCGGGTCGTATCGCGGCTCTGACAAGCGCGGCGGCGCCAATGGTGCCAGAGTGCGTCTTGCACCGATGAAGGACTGGGAAGTGAACGAGCCTGCGAACCTTTCCCGCGTCCTGTCGACGTTGGAGGGCATCCAGTCCGACTTCAACAGCTCTGCATCGGGCGGCAAGAAGGTCTCGATCGCTGACCTGATCGTGCTCGCTGGTTCGGCGGGTGTTGAAAAGGCGGCCAAGGACGCTGGTCACAACATCACCGTTCCGTTCACGCCGGGCCGTACCGACGCGACAGATGAGATGACCGATGCGGAAAGTTTCGAGCCGCTTGAGCCGAAAGCCGACGCCTTCCGGAACTATGTCTGCGATACGTTCCAGACGGTCCCGGCTGAGGAACTGATGGTCGATCGCGCCCAACTTCTGACGCTGTCTGCACCTGAGATGACTGTGCTCATCGGCGGACTTCGCGTTCTCGGCGCGACCTATAAGGACGAGAAACACGGTGTGCTTACCGAGCGTCCGGGCCAGCTGACGACCGATTTCTTCGTCAACTTGCTCGACATGGGCACGGCGTGGAAGCAGGCCGAGGACAAGGAATACTTGTTCGAAGGCCGTGACCGCAGCTCCGGTGATCTGAAGTGGACGGCGACCCGCGCCGACCTCGTCTTCGGCTCCAACTCACAGCTTCGCGCCCTGTCGGAAGTGTACGCCCAGTCCGACAATGGCGAGAAGTTCGTGAAGGACTTTGTGAAAGCCTGGGTGAAGGTGATGGAAGCTGACCGCTTCGACCTGCACCGCTAGGGGGCATCCCCCTTTAGACCAGGACTGAAACCAGACCGGATACGGCGGCGCTCAAATGGGCGTCGCCGTTTTCGTATGGCTGCAAATCCAATCGCAGTATTTTATTTCAGGAAAAGTTGAAATATTATTCCGCCGGGCATAAGTGTCCGGCGACAGTTCTGGAACAGGTACAACACGAAGCGAGGGGCCGATGGGCGCGTTTGAAAGATATTTGTCAGTGTGGGTCGCATTGGCGATTGTCGCGGGCATTGGCCTCGGACAGGTCCTGCCGGGTGTGTTCAACGCACTGGCCGGACTGGAATATGCGAGCGTCAACTTTCCGGTGGCGATCCTGATCTGGGCGATGGTCTGGCCGATGATGATCGGTATCGACTTTGCCAGCCTCAAACGCGTAGGCGAGAAACCGAAAGGCCTGTTCATCACCATTGTCGTGAACTGGCTGATCAAGCCGTTCACCATGGCGGCGCTGGGTGTGCTGTTCTTCCGCTATGTTTTCGCCGGGTTCATCCCGCCGGAAGATGCCGAAGGCTATCTCGCCGGGCTTATCCTGCTGGGCGCCGCGCCGTGTACGGCCATGGTTTTCATCTGGTCGCAGCTGACGCGCGGTGACCCGAATTATACACTTGTGCAGGTCAGCGTGAATGACGCGATCATGGTGTTCGCCTTTGCACCGATCGTCGCCTTCCTGCTTGGCGTGACGGACATTTCCGTTCCGTGGGAAACCCTGCTGCTCTCGGTTGGCCTCTATGTCGTCGTGCCGTTGATTGCCGGTGTCGCTGCGCGCAGCTGGTTGATGAAACAGGGCGAACCGGCGCGGGTCGATGCGTTCATAGAGGGCGTGAAGCCGGCTTCCGTGCTCGGGCTTCTCCTGACGGTGGTCCTGCTGTTCGGATTTCAGGGCAACGTCATCCTTTCCAGTCCGCTCGTCATCGCGCTCATTGCCGTGCCGATCCTGATCCAGTCCTACGGTATTTTCGCAATCGCCTATGGCGCCGCCTGGGCGCTGCGCGTGCCCCACCGCATCGCGGCGCCGTGCGCGCTGATCGGCACATCCAACTTCTTCGAACTGGCCGTCGCGGTGGCGATCAGCCTGTTCGGCCTGAACTCAGGCGCGGCACTGGCGACTGTGGTCGGTGTGCTGGTCGAAGTGCCAGTCATGCTGTCGCTGGTGGCGCTGGCCAATCGCACGCGCTCTGCCTTCCCGGAGGCTGAGGATCAGCTGGCGAGCGACGGGTCTTCGAAGCGTAGCGGGGCTGTCTCATAGCCAAGCGCTTCGGCGCGCTGCAGGATCCGGCTCACTGTTGCTTTGGCGGGTTGCTTGTCGCGGGCGAGTATCCAGAGATACTTTCCATCCGGCGAGCCGACGAGGGCAGCGGAGTAGTCATCCTCAAGGTGCAGGATCCAGTAGTCGCCCCAGGCGAATGGTACCCATGACGGGGCAAACTTGACTTTCAGCTTCGAATTGTTCGAGCCATCGACAACCCGCGCCACGCCTTCGGCGCGCTTGGTTTCGCCGCTGTCTGCCAATGTGCAGGAATTGACGACGGTGACCTTGCCATCCTCGCGCAGTGTGTAGTCCGCCGTCGTCTGCGTGCAGCCTTCCTCGAAACTGTTCGGGTAGCGCGCAATTTCATGCCAGAGCCCGGCATAGCGGCTGAGGTCGACGCTCTCCACCGTCGGCGGATCGCCTTCAGCACTGCGGTAATCCGGCTGGCTGGTACAGGCCGCGAGGGCGAGGCCAGTCACGGCCAGAAGGGGCAGGGCAACAAGGGCAGTCTGACGCATGGGGGCTCTCATGGGTTTGTTTAAAGGCGTCGGCCAAGGCAACGCATGAGAGCGCAATTAGGTGCGCGGGGTGCGGGGGCAAGCGCAGGTACGCTGAGTTAGGCGCGTCAATCGAGAAGTCGATGCATGCGTCGCCAGAGCGAGGGTGCCTCGGCTCTGAACTCGGATGTTTGGAGTATTGGCATGTCGGTCTTGCCGATCCGCCGGCACGTGTCCCCGTTGATATCCGTCACGGGCCAGCGAACCTTGGCGACGGCGCGTTCTGCTGCCCTGACAAATTCTGGTTCAGTGCATTGAGCTTGAATGTCGTAAGGCTTGCCTGCCGGGTCGAGATAGAACCGGACCTCGCAATCCGCATCCTTCGTCAGGTGCGCGCGCGGATATTCGGGCACGGGCTGCTCGGTTGGAGCAAAGGAATTGGCAGCGCAGTGGTCGCAGAGTTCTTCCGGAACGATGCCAAGCATCCCAAGAACGCCTCCGCCCGAGGGTGTGTCTTCAGGCGGCTCGAAAGTTACCAGCGGCACTTGGGACTCAGAACCTTTCGGTTCGCTGACCTCGCCTGCGGGTTCAGGCCGGGACTGATGTTCGTGCCAGATCCAGACGCCAGTCGCAGACAGCCCAACAAGACCGAGAACAAGGAATAATCTGAGCATCGAAGGTCCGCCGCTTATTCCCCCTCAGGCCATCCGCCGGGCGGTGGCACGGCGCTGGCGACTTCGCGGTCGGGTTTCCATTCGCCGTCATGCTTGCGCAGGATAAGCAGATAGGTGTTGGGAATCTCGACGCGTGCATCGGCGCCCTCAGGCAGGTATGACTGGATCGTCGTGCCATACTCATAGGCCCACTCCTCATTGATCACGACCAGCTCTTTCGGCGTGATGTCGAGCTGGTAGCCCGGCGGGAA
>JAYZBJ010000179.1:0-9575 GCA_036338795.1 Pseudomonadota bacterium
AACCGTGATGGTGAGTGCGTGCGGTGATCCGGCAGGATCACTGAAGGGGCAGGCTGAGCGATACTATTTCGCCTGCACCAACAATCTGGTCGGTACGCTCGACGCATTTGAAGTGTCGAAGTCCGACCCGCAGTACCAGCCTGCGGTGAAATCGTTTCAGAAACAGTGCCGCTGCGATGCCAAGGGGCTTGGTGACGTCCTCACTGACGACCAGCTGGGTATTCTGATCGACGCCCACAATGAAGGGCATGGCGGTTTCGGTACGATTGCGGCGTTGGACAAGCTGCCAGCCAATGCCAAGCTTGAGGCCGAGCGTGTCCTGAACAGCTGCGTGAAGTAATGATCAGGCGGCCGCGAGCTAGAGGCCGGGCGGCGTGACATCGCCATACACGATGAAGTGCGGATTATCATAGCCGCGCTCGCGCTTGCCATAGCGTAGCGGTTCGCCGTCTTCGGTCAGGACGCGGCCACCTGCGGCTTCAGCGACCGCGTGGCCGGCGGCGGTATCCCATTCCATGGTACGGCCCATGCGCGGGTAGAGGTCTGCCTCACCCGCAGCAAGCAGGCAGAATTTCAGCGAAGATCCGGCCGAGATAATCTCACCGACCTTGAATTTCTTCAGGAAGTCATCGGTCTCCGGTGAGCGATGGGACTTGGAGGCGATCGCTGTCAGGCCCTCCTCGGGGCAGCGACGGATAAGCAAGGGCAGGCGAGCGTCGCTGGCGGGCACTGGCTCACCTGGCTTCACCTCGGCCTGCCAGGCCTTGTCCGGCCCCTCGGCCACAAAGAGGCGGTTCATCGCCGGCGCGTAAACCACGCCCATGACCGGGCGGCCATGTTCGATAATGCCGATATTGACGGTAAACTGGCCATTGCGGTTCACGAACTCCCGCGTGCCGTCCAGCGGATCGACGAGCGCGAAACGAACGCCGTGTTCCGGCATGTGACCGGCCGCCATGGATTCTTCGGCGATCACTTCCAGCTCCGGCTCCGCGGCCGCGAGTCCCGTCAGGATCAGTTCTTCAGCTTTTTCGTCTGCCTCGGTGACCGGCGAGGAGTCGCCTTTTCGGGTCACGTCGAAATCCGTGGAATAGACATCCATCACGAGTTTGCCGGCGTCGAGTGCAATGCGTGCCAGTTGTTCGCCCGTGATCGTCATACCCACTCCTGTAAGCTGTTTGAGAAAAGTCGCGGCGCTTATGCCCACGTTTCGGTGGCGGCGCAAATGCGCTGGGCGATGTTCATGGCGTCGAAGGCCTGGTGGCTGGTGCCATTGCGAACCGGTGTGCGCCCGGCCATCGCATCGATAAATTCCGCAAGCTCGTCATCCGCAAAGGTCACATGCGTGAATTCGGAAATGGACTCTGCAGGGTTGGGCAAGGGGGCACCATCGCTGCCGCGGCGCAGGGCGGCATGGATCAGCATTTCCGGGCTATAATCCTTAAGACCCGGCAGGTGACCGTCGAGCCAGACATACCCGTCCTCATAACCCAGCTCGAGCCGGAAGGTCTGGCGCCAGGAGGTGGCTGACGCATGAAGCTGCGCTGTCGCGCCTGTGCCTGCGCGGAGGATCGCAAACAGGTTATCGCTATTTTCCGGCGCAGCGGAGCTCATCGCCTTCACGCTCTCGAACGGACCGCAGAACAGGTGCATCAGGTCCAGCATGTGAATGCCGTGGCCGAGGAGGATGCCGTAATTGCGGGCCTCTTCGCCCGGATAGCCGGCATGGCCGTAGATCGCCCGCGCGGTGAGAAGTTCGCCATATGGCTGGACGCGAAGCAGGTCGATCGCTGCGCGCACACTGGCATGATAGCGCAACGAACAGCCAAACTTCAGGATGGCTTTGCTCTCTCGCTCGGCCTTGCGCAGGTTGATGATGTCCTCAACCGTCAATCCGCCGGGCAGCTCTGTCAGGACATGGATGCCAGACTCCAGCGCGCGCACCGATGCTGCGGCAGCGATTTCCGGCGGCAGCGCGAGGATGACTGCGTCGATTTCATTGGCGTCGAGGCAGGCGCGCCAGTCATCCTCGGTGAATGCGGCGACGTCAGATGCGCTCGCAGTTCTTGCGATCTGCGACCCGGCATGGCGCGCGATCGCCTCGCAGCGCTGTGAGGCGAGCTGGCTTTTTCCGAGAATGGCGAACCGCAGCGATGTCATGGAAGGGGGACCCGGCACTCGATGAACTGGACGTCATCGCCTAGCGGTTCAGCCTCGCACGGGCAACTCTCAGCCTGAGTTGAACGTGACCTGGTTTCATTCATCCGCAGGCTTACGTTTAGCAAAACGCAGCGTCTGTGTTGACCGTCCCTACATTGTTTCGGCCTTTGCCGCTTGTTACCTAGCCCGCCATACGCCGTAACCTGGACTTATCATGACCAAGCTGACCCACCTTGACCGGCTCGAGGCCGAAAGCATCCACATCCTGCGCGAAGTCGCTGCATCGATGCAGAACCCGGTCATGATGTATTCGATCGGCAAGGACAGCTCTGTCCTGCTGCACCTGGCGCGTAAGGCTTTCTATCCGGGGCCGATCCCGTTTCCGCTGTTGCATGTCGATACGACATGGAAGTTCCGTGAGATGATCGCCTTCCGCGACGTGCTCAAGGATGACCCGCAGACCGATCTCCTGGTCCATATCAATCAGGAAGGCGTTGAGCAGGGCATCGGTCCGTTCACGCATGGCTCTGCCGTGCACACTGACGTCATGAAGACCCAATCGCTCAAGCAGGCCCTCGACAAGTACAAGTTCGACGCGGCCATCGGCGGCGCGCGTCGTGATGAGGAGAAGTCACGCGCCAAGGAGCGTATCTTCTCCTTCCGATCGGCGCAGCACCGCTGGGACCCCAAGAACCAGCGCCCCGAGCTGTGGTCCCTCTACAATGCGCGGATCAAACCGGGCGAGAGCGTTCGCGTCTTCCCGATCTCCAACTGGACCGAGCTCGATATCTGGCAGTACATCTATCAGGAGAATATCGAGATCGTGCCGCTCTACTTTGCAGCCGAGCGGCCCGTGGTTGAGCGCGATGGCATCATGGTCATGGTCGATGATGACCGCCTGCCGCTGGAGCCGGGCGAGAAGCCTGAGATGAAGAAGGTCCGCTTCCGCACACTTGGGTGTTACCCGTTGACTGGCGCCGTTGAGTCCAATGCGTCGACGGTGACCGAGATTATCGAAGAGATGCTCCGCACCACAACGTCAGAACGTGAGGGCAGGGCAATCGACAAGGATGCGCCCGCATCGATGGAAATGAAAAAGCAGGAGGGCTATTTCTGATGAACGCCTACGCAGCCCCCCAGTTTTCGAACATCGAAACCTATCTCGACAGCCAGTTGAAGAAGTCGCTGCTGCGCTTCATAACCTGCGGCTCTGTCGATGATGGCAAGTCTACGCTGATTGGACGGCTTCTCTACGAGTCGAAGATGATCTTCGATGACCAGCTTGCCTCGCTGAAGAACGAGTCCAAGAAGTTCGGCACGCAGGGCGAGGAGATCGACTTCGCGCTTCTCGTGGATGGCCTCGCGGCTGAGCGCGAGCAGGGCATCACGATTGACGTTGCTTACCGTTTCTTCTCGACGGACCGTCGCAAATTCATCGTCGCCGACACGCCCGGACACGAACAGTATACGCGCAACATGGCGACGGGCGCTTCCACGGCGGACCTTGCGATCGTGATGATCGACGCGCGCAAGGGCGTGCTGACACAAACGCGCCGTCACAGCTTCATCGTCTCGCTGCTCGGCATCAAGCATGTCGTGCTCTGCATCAACAAGATGGACCTCGTTGATTATGACCAGTCCGTCTACGAGACGATCCTGAAGGAATATCGCGAGTTCGCGGCCGATTTCGGATTTGAGAGCATTCAGGCGATCCCGGTCTCGGCTCTGGCGGGTGACAATGTCGTGACCAATAGCGAGCGCACGGCCTGGTATGATGGCCCGCCGCTCATGGAATATCTTGATACGGTCGAGATCCGCTCGGATGTGGCTGAAAAGCCTTTCCGCATGCCGGTCCAGTGGGTGAACCGCCCCAATCTCGATTTCCGCGGTTTTGCAGGGCAGGTGATATCCGGCTCCATCAAACCGGGTGAAAGAATTCGCGCGCTGCCGTCCGGCAAATCGAGCACAGTCTCTCGCATTGTCACCATGGGTGCGGACCTGGACGAGGTCGTGGAAGGGCAGTCGATCACGCTGACGCTGGATGACGAGATCGATATCTCGCGCGGCGACGTCCTCTGCGCGGACCAGTCACCAGCGGAAGTCTCCGACCAGTTCCAGGCGACAATGCTCTGGATGTCCGACAGCGCCATGCTGCCGGGGCGCTCCTACATCATGAAGATGGGGGCACGCGAAGCGCAGATGCAGGTGACCGAACAGCGCTATCGTGTCGATGTGAACACCCGCGCGCATGAAGCGGCAAAAACGCTCGGCCTCAACGAAATTGGTGTCGTCAATATCGCGCTCGACCGTGAAGTGGCGTTCGACGCCTACAAGCAGAACCGGCGCATGGGCGGCTTCATTGTCATCGACCGGATGACAAATGAGACGGTCGGCCTTGGCCTGATCAACTTCGCGCTGCGGCGTGCCTCCAACATCCACCGCCAGGCGCTGGATGTGACGAAGGACCTGCGGGCGTCAATGAAGGGTCAGAAGCCGGTCATTCTCTGGTTCACCGGTCTTTCCGGCGCAGGCAAGTCGACCGTGGCGAACATCGTCGAAAAGCGCCTCGCGGCGATGGGCAAGCACACTTACACGCTTGATGGGGACAATGTCCGCCACGGCCTCAACAATGATCTTGGTTTCACTGATGCTGACCGCGTGGAGAACATCCGCCGGGTGGGCGAGGTCTCCAAGCTGATGGTTGATGCGGGCCTGATCGTACTGGTCTCCTTCATCTCGCCTTTCCGCGCTGAGCGCCGGATTGTCAGGCAGATGGTGGGGGATGGCGAATTCTGGGAAGTCTTCGTCGACGCGCCGCTTGAAGTGGCCGAAGAGCGTGACGTGAAAGGTCTGTACAAGAAGGCTCGTGCTGGCGAGATCAAGAATTTCACCGGCATCGACAGCCCGTACGAGCCGCCGCGTAATCCGGAAATCCATCTGGAGACCGACAGGATGTCGGCTGAGGAAGCGGCAGATCTGGTCATCGCCCAGCTGCAACAGGGCGGTATCGTATCAAGCTAGCCTGTGAGTGGATGGCCTGCTTCACCCTGTTCGGGGGCAGGCCAGACATGCGGACGGCGCTGGTGAAGCACGATCGGGTTCCAGTTCATCGCCTGCGCGATCTGGAAGCTTGAGAGCCGTCGGCGTCGCTGTATGGCGCGCCGGGCTTTCAGGGTTTCGCCCAGCCTTCCGAACGCCTCACCGAGGCCGCGCCGGATAGAGCGGGCACGTGGTTTGCCGATTGCTGATAGATAGAGGTAAAGCGTCAGGACGATGTGGCCGGGTAGCGAGAGCGCCAGCAAAACCGGTGGCGTGTTCTTCAGATAGGTTGTCAGCCGATTGCGCGTGCCAAGCCGAACGGTGAAATCGCTGAGGCGGCCGGAAATGGCGCTGCCATGGTGCCCGATAATGGCGTCAGGCACGAAGACGCAGCGTTCTCCCATGAGCCGCAAGCGGTAGCCAAGGTCGACATCCTCGCAATAGCAGAAATAGCTCTCGTCGAACCCACCGGCCTCAAGGAAGATGTCCTTGCGGATCATGGCACTCGCCCCGCATGGCGAAAAGCATTCGCCTTCGGCGGGCAGCGCCTTGCGCGCCGCCCCAAACCCGCCGCGCCAGGGAAAGCCGAAAACGGAGTAACAGTCTCCGGTTCCGTCCAGCCGGTCGGCGTCAGCGGCGTCGATCTGCGTGCTGGCGAAGGATGTGACATCCGGATAGCGCGCGCTCGCATCGGCAAGTCTGGCAAGCCAGGCCGGGCGGGGTTCGCCGTCCGGATTGAGCAGGATCAGCCAGTCGCCCACCGCTTCGCGTGCCGCGATGTTGTTTGCCTGCGCAAAGCCGAGATTGTCCTGCATGCGCATCAGCCTGGCATTGTCGAGGCCATCAAGGTCCAGCCGGTCGGCAGACCCGTCGCTCGAAGCGTTGTCGACAATGATGATTTCCGCCGGCTTCAGCGTTTGCGAACGCAGGTGGTCGACGGCTGACTGGATGAAGTCCCCGCCATTATAATTCACGATGATCACGCTGGCTTTGAAGGGCTTCGACACATCGTGCTCCACTCTGGATTCCCAATTCCAATGCGCCAGGGAGCCGGGATCGTCAAACGCGCAGGTGTGTTTAGGCGCGGGCCGGTCGCTCCTCCGACGGGCCCGGAAAAGCCGGCTCGACCAAACGTGTCGAGGGTTTAATCTCAATCACAGCAGAAATGGCCTCCCTTACGGTTGCGCTCAGCGCTTCATTGCCTAGGTTCCCGGCAAATCCATTCCTGCGAAGGGGTTTTCATGTCCGCACTTCCTGACGTCAAGGAACAAGCCTTGGCACTGCCTTGGATAGAACAGGACCATCTGATGCGGGCGCTGCGCGATCAGTTGGAGGCGGATACGCAATGGCGCCTCGGTGGCAAGCGTATCGAGGATACCTACCAGAAATGGGCCGACCTTGCCCTTGAGCATCTCGGCCGGTCGCCGCGCAAGGTGATGGATTTCGGGGCTGGCATCTATCACCCGCTGGCCAATGTCGCGAAATTCAACATCATTCACGGTGCGCAAGGCATCGGTGTGGAACTCGACGAGCGCTTCCTGCCAGACCGCGCGGCCAAGTGTCTGGCCGATACGATTTTCGAGACGTTCGTGAAGGCAGACCAGCAAGCCCGCGAAAGGGCCATGCAGTTCGACCTGAAAGCCCTTCGCCGCGGCCAGTGGAGCGAACAGCCTGCGCCCGGCGTCTCACGTTTCAGGGGAGATGTGCGTCATCTCGATCAGGACGGTTTCGATTTCATCTTTTCCCAGAGCGTGATGGAGCATGTGGACGAGTTTGACAGCGTGATTGCGGCCCTGGCTGAAAGAACAGCACCGGGCGGCGTGCATGCCCATGTGATCGACATGCGCGATCACCGCTCTTACTCGCGACCTGACAAGCACAGGTGGTCGTTCCTCTGCGAGGAGGATCCTGACGGTCCGTTCTGCAACCGGCTGCGCTTTTCCGAAGTCATCGAGGTTTTCGAGCGCCACAAGTTCAAGGTGTTGCTTGCCCGCCCGCAGCGCGAAAAGCCGCCCAAGGACATTCGCAGGCATCTCGTCCCGCAATTCTCGCACCTTTCCTACCGCGACCTGGAACGGACCGGCGTCAGACTGGTTGTCCGAAAGAAAGGAAAGTGACGCAGCTGCGCGCAGCCAGTGCCCAGCCGTGGACAGGTCTTGCCCCGACGCGCCTAAAAACGTAATTCGTTAATCCAGCATCGTTAGCAAAGGCCTGAATATGTCTTTGTCGAATTTTTCCCGGGGGGGAAGAGCTGCTTCCGTTGCGTCCTCAACGCCCCGGAGGGGTTCTTCATCGCAGCTAGTAGAATAAGAACCGGTGAGATCAGATGTCAGTAAAGTACAATTGCTATCGTTGCGGGAAGGATTGCGATCAGGTTCAGCAAAGCGTCGAATTCGGCGTTCCAGTGTACCGGTGTAACAACTGTCAGCTGATTCAGACGCAGACGCTTCCGGCGTCATTCCTGTCCGGTCCGTACCTGAAAGCCTATTCGGATGAGCGCAAGACGCACGTTTCCGAAGAGTATCTGACGTTCGCCAAGGCCCGTGGTGAAGATCAGCGCGCTTTCGTCGAGCAGCATGCCAAGAAGAAGACGTTTTCGGCCGTGTTGGACTTTGGTGGCGGTTTCGGCGGGGCGCTCGCAGCGTTTCCAGACTCAGAACGCTGTGTCTACGAGCTTGATCCGGTCGCCCGCGAACACCTTGCTACGCTTGATGACGTGAAGGTGCTCGGCAACGAGCTCTTCTCCGACGATGCCTACAAGAGCAAGTTCGATCTCATCATCCTGTCGCACGTGCTCGAGCATATGCGCGATCCCATCTTCGAACTGGAGCGGATGCAGGCCCTGCTGAGCCCGAACGGTCTGATCTTTATCGAAGTGCCGACCGAGGATGAGACGGTCCTTCGTTTGCAGACCGAGAACCTGAAGCCAGGTCTGGGGCACGTATTTCACTTTGAGCGCAAGACGTTCAAATCGACCCTGGAAGACGCGCAGGGCTTTGATCTGCTCAATGTTGAGCAGTGCGGGATTTCCAAGATCGCGTTCTACGAGCAGCGCGAGAAAATGAAGTTCGGCGTTGGCGAGAATCCGGAAGGACTCTGGCTGAGAGCTGTGTTGCGCCGTGGGGACGCGGTCGTGGAGGCAAAGCCGCGAGCAAAGAAGTCGACATTGTCGATCGAGCTTGCTCAAAACTTGTTCAAAGCACGTTCGAGAGAGCTCAAACTCCTCACGACGATGCGAAAAACGTACAAGCAGCTTGAGGGAAGTATCCGGGAGAGTGTTCCCTCTGCAGAAAGTGTCATCGGTCTCGACCATGATAACTTCGAAAAGTTGTTCTTCATGGGCGAGAAGGCCCGGAGGGAAAGTGAACATTTGCAGAAGCAAGCAGTCCAATCAAATTCAGGGGTGGAAGCATTGGAAAAAGCTATGCAGGCGGAGCGGGAGCTGCTGCGCGAGAGGATAGCCTCTCACAAGGAGTGGGCAGAAAAGGAGCTAGCCGAGACGCGGTCGCTCCTGGAGACGAGGTTGAGCCACGAGCGTACACGCGTCTCGGAGCTGCAGAGCCGGATGAGCGCGCTGACAACGCAGAACCTGGAGCTGGAGCGTATCAATTCAGAGCTCGTTTCAGACAAGTACCGGCTCGAGCGACAGATCACGGAACTGGAAGCCGACCGTTCAGCGCTTCGCGACAAGTCTAAGAGCGTCAATGAGGACATCGAGGCGCTCAAGGTTCGCAATGACGAGCTTGAAAGCGAGCTGAAGCGCGCTGCGGAAGAGAAAAAGCAACTCGAGCAGACAAACTCGGCCGCCGAGTCCAAGCTTGTCGAGTTTCGGGATGCCAATGCGGCGCTTGAATCCGCAGTTGCAGAGCTCGATGATGCCATTGCGGAGCTGAAGGCGCGCGAGACAGCTCTGGACCAAGACATTGCGGCGCTGAACGACGACAAGGCAGCGCTCGTCAAGGAGCGGGACGAAGCACGGTCAAGCTCGGCGCGTCTGCAGGCCAAAACCAAGGGTAAGTTGAAGCTGCTCAGGGCTGAGCTGGACCGGGAACGCGCAAAGGTTTCGTCTCTTCGCGAGCAGCTCGACGTCAAGCGCGCCCTGTATGAGAAGCAGGTTAACGACCACTACGCTGCGCACTTCAGCAAGTTTGGCGCTGAATACGAAGAGAAGATCAAGCAGGCCAACGCCCGCCATACGAAACAGTTCAACGATTTCACCGCGCAGCATAGTGAGAAGGTGAAAGCCGTTACCGAGGAGTTGAATCGCGCCCTTGATGAAGCGAACGGCAAGGTCCGTCGCCTCGCGCAGGAGCATCATGAGCTGATCAAGCTTGTAGATAATGTCCAAAATTCAACCACCTTCAAAGTCGGTGCGG
>JAYZBJ010000180.1:0-15651 GCA_036338795.1 Pseudomonadota bacterium
GTGGTAGGCATGATAAAACAGGTTTTCCTGACAGTGAAAGCACGACGATCATGGGCGGCTCAGGCAGCCTCAGATCATCGCTCTCAATTCAGGAGACGCTGTTTCAAGCTTATAGGCGTGAGGGGCGGGAGATCGGGAGTCTCGGGAGGACCAGTTTTGAGAATCGATCTTTCGGGAGGGAAGGTGACGGGCGCCTCATTTGCGACAGCCACGAACACCTGGTCGGGATGCCCGATCGTAACCGGTGGGTTAGCATCGGCTTGCGCCTGCATCAGCATAGGCGGACAGTCAAAACCAGCAGGACAGTCTGAGGAGGAAGAACGCTTCCCTGGCCCATGATCCATGGCAGGAGCAGGCGCCATTTCGGGGCAAGGATGGATCTGACTTTCAGATACGGACCATACCTCGTCATCGCCCAACATCATTGGACATGCCATGACTGGCTGCCCCGCCAGGAAGGCGGCAGCAGCGATCATCACAAGGCGTGTCCAGAGTGTCATCAAAAGCAGCCTAGATTGTAGCTCTTGACATTTGCTTGCGAGCAGCCCGTAGAAAACGTCATTTCTTGCGGCCTCCAAGTACAGCGACCAGCTCTTCAACTTTTTCGCGGCGATCCTCGACGCTGCTTGAGGTAAGGGCCTGATCGACGCATGTGTTGATGTGATCGTTGAGAACTACCGTTTCCAGGCCAACCAGAGCGGCTTTGACCGCCTGAACTTGGCGGATCACATCAATGCAGTACCGGTCTTCGGCTACCATCTTTGATATGCCGCGCACTTGGCCCTCGATCCGGGCCAGTCTTCTTATCGCGGCGTCCTTCGTCTCCGTTTTCATCGAATATACCCCATACCGGGTATTATAGTTAGTGCGATTTTCGGCAAAAGCGAGTCTCCATCAGTGGATGGTGTGCATATTAGCCTCAGTCCACGCTTTCATTGATCCGATATAGACATCGACTCGGGAAAAGCCGCTCCGCATGAGCTGCGAGGCAGCAATTGTGGCGCGGGCGCCACTGCCGCACATGACTGTAACCGGCTTGTCCGGGTCGAGGTCATTGGCGGCGCCGGGCAGCTTGCCGGCATAGGCGTGCATGCTGTTCTTGATGTGGCCGCTTTCATACTCATCGAGGGACCGGACATCGAGCAGGGTCCAGCCAGCCGGCGGATTGTCCACGCGTGCGGCGACCGTTTCCGTATCGACGAAGTCGAGTACCTCGAGCGGGCCGTTCTTGACCGCCAGTGGCATGGCCCCGCCGACAAATCCGCTCACATTGTCGAAGCCGATCCTCTGAAGCGTCGTGGCCGCCTCGATGGCCTGGTCTTCATCGCGGGTGACCAGCAGCACCGGCTTGTCAGCGGGCAGCAGCCAGCCGGCAAACGCGGCCAGCATGTCGTGCGGGATACAGAGGGCGCCCGTGCGGTGACCGCCGGCAAAATCGAAAATGCCGCGAACATCAAGGCAGACCGCATCGCCCGGGTCGAGCAGCTGGGCGGGGGAAGCCGGCATGGGCGCAGGCGGAGCGGCTTCGGTGCCTTCAATGTTGCCTTCTTCCATGCGCCGGAAATACGGCGGAATATAATGGTTCTCGGCCACCTTGGCGTCGATGAAGGCCTCGCGGTCTTCGATCTGCAGGCGCGGATTGTTGCGCTTTTCGTGCCCGATGGATGAGAACTCCCGGTCGGCCATGCCAGAGCCGCAGACCGACCCGGCCCCGTGTGCGGGATAGACCAGGCACTGCTCGCCAAGTCCCGTCAGCTTTTTCAGGCTGTCATAGAGAAGGCCGGCGACTTCGCGTTTGCGATCGGGATAGAAGTCGGTCCGGCCGACATCACCGATGAACAGGGCATCGCCCGTGAATACGCCCACAGGCCCGTCCTCGAAGCTCCTGTCGTAGAGAACATAGGACAGGCTGTCGTCGGTATGGCCGGGCGTTTCCAGCACCTTCAGGAGGGCACCGCCGATCTCGAACGTGTCGCCTTCTCTTGTCTCGGCTGCATACTGGACCGGTTTCTCCGGGTTCGGCCCATGCCAGACCTGCGCGCCGGTCTCCTCCTTCAGGACAGGGGCGCCTGAGAGAAGATCCTCATTGCGGTGGGTTTCGAAGACGTGCCTGATGACGGCGCCTTCCTCGCGGGCGAGGTCCAGATAGAGGTCGATGTCACGGCGGGGGTCGATGACGGCCGCTTCACCATCGGCGCTCAGGAAGTAGGAGAGGTGGGCAATACCTTCTGTCTTGATCTTTTCGAGTCGCATCCGGTTGGCTCCTTTATGGGATCGATTGGGTCTGACTGTAGATGGAAGACGCGCTAGTCCTCAGCGACCGACGCGCCAGCAGCTTCATCAGGGTTGAGGGTACCTTCGAAAGGTGGAACCGGGCGGGCCTCAGCAGCGCTTTCCGTAGCTGCCAAGCCGTTCGCCGCGATGTCGGAGATCAGCCATTCCATTTCCTTGATCTCCCGGCGCTGGGCCGTGATGATCTCATCAGCAAGTTCGCGCACCCGCACATCGTCGATGCCGGCGCGTTCACTTGTCATGATGGCAATGGAGTGGTGCGGGATCATCGCTTTCATGTAGGACCGGTCTTCCACCGTGGCCTGGCTGCGCACCAGCCAGAGGGCCAGCACGAAGACGATCGCCGCGCCGGCATAGATGCCGAGATTGATGCGGCTGTTCTTATACATCCCCAGCATAAAGCTCAGCATCACCACGGCCATCGCTGCGCCCATGATGAAGGCCATGTAGAAGCGGGTCTCGCTCCAGCGAACATGCTCCCACGCATAGGTGTTGAGATACATCAGGCCGAGCATTACGGCCGTCGATGTCGCGATCATGGCGGCAAAGCGCCAGTAGCTGGTCTTCATGTCCATTTGATCCTCCGGATACTGGTATGGGGTATCTGAGGCCAACGGAAAATTAGGGGGCGGGGTTCCGCATTACTTTCGGGTAATTAGCCATGGGTTGCCTAATTACCCACGGCCAGAATGGTGCCCGCCTGCGGTTTCCCGCATTCGCTGCAGGAAGAAACGTTCGAAGGCAAAAATGGCCAGCATGCCTGTGAGTGCGATGATGATGATGGAGGGGTCCGCCTGCCATTTCAGGATGAGAAAAGCCGAAAGCGCCAGCGCATCAAGCAGAATGGCGCAAAGCAGTATCGCTGGCGCGGCTCCGACATCTTGCCTGAGTTGGCGGAAGACGCCCCAGTGGATGATCATGTCCATGACGAGATAGAAAATTGCGCCGAGTGAGGCGATCCGGCTGAGATCGAAGAAGGCGGCGAGCAGGCCGGCTGCCACCACGGTGTAGACCAGCGTATGTTTCTGGATCGTGCCCGGCATACCGAAATGGCGGTGGGGGATGAGGTGCATGTCGGTCAGCATGGCGAGCATGCGCGACACGGCGAACAGGCTGGCCAGCAGCCCCGAGGCGGTTGCGATGATGGCAATCGCCACGGTGAACCAGAGCCCATAGTCCCCGAGCGCCGGGCGGGCGGCTTCGGCCAGCGAATAGTCCTTGGCCGCAACGATTTCAGGCACGGTCAGCGTTGAGCCGACGGCATAGCAGACGAGCAGGTAGATGACCGTACAGATAGCCAGCGAGATCATGATCGCCCGGCCGACATTCTTCTCCGGCTGCTTCACCTCGTCACCGCTATTGGTGATGGTGGTAAAGCCCTTATAGGCAAGGATGGCGATGGCCACTCCGGCGAAAAAGCCGCCTCCCGATGTCGTATTGGCGAAACCGTCGGTCACCGGTCGGAAGGCGAACCCGCCTGCCCACAAGGCAACCAGCGCAAAGGCGAGGATGCCCCCGATCTTCAGGACGGCGGTGACCTTGGAGACGCTACTGATAAACTCATTGTCTGCAATGTTGATACCGAAGGCGATGACGATCAGCCCGATGGCAAGCAGCGGCACGAGGACGCCGCCCTCAATTCCGAAGAGCTGCAGCGTGTAGGTGCCGAAAGTGCGCGCCACCAGGCTCTCATTGATGATCATCGAGAACGCCATGAGCAGCGCCGCTCCGCCCGTCACCGTCGATGGGCCATAGGCGCGCTCCAGGATCATCGCGATGCCGCCGGCGTTCGGATACTTGTTCGAGACCTTGATATAGGAATAGGCGCTGAACCCGCTGATGATGGCAGCGAGCAGGAAAGCGAGCGGAAACAGGTCACCCGCGAACTCCGCCACCTGACCGGTGAGCGCGAAGATACCGGCGCCAATCATGACGCCGGTCCCCATCGCGACTGTCCCGGCGAGGGTGAGTGACCCCTTGCGGTACTGACCGGACCTCATTGGCCGTCCGGACTAGCCAGTCGCGTAGGACCTTCATAAGTCGCGTAGGTCCGGGTGCTGTCCCCGGAGAATAGAAGCACGTCATAACGGTCCGGCGGATTGGGTGTTTCCATGCCCGGGGAGCCTTGCGGCATGCCGGGCACGGACAGGCCGTCCGCCTCGGGCCGTTCGCTCAGGAGGCGACGGATTTCGCGGGCCGGGACATGACCTTCGACCGCATAGCCATCGACTTCACCTGTATGGCAGCTCATCAGCGGATCCGGAACGCCCAGGCGTGCTCGCACCGGCCTCAGGTCTTCCTCTTCCTTGACCACGACATCGAAGCCATTGTCACGAAGATGATCGATCCAGGCCGTGCAGCAGCCGCACCAAGGCGTCTTGTGAACGGTCACTGTCTGCGCACTCGCCGGGGCCGGCGTTGAAAAGAGCATCCATCCGACAATAGCGGCTGCCATGACCAGCATGCCGCCGGCGCCTGCGAAAAGGATTCTGGACATGTCATTTCTCCGTCAGGTCAAAGTTTCAGTGTTCTCAGGCGCAGCGCGTTTCCGATTACGGAAACAGAGCTGAGGCTCATGGCGCCCGCTGCAATCATAGGACTGAGCAACAGTCCGAAGAAGGGGTACAGGACACCCGCCGCCACCGGCACGCCAAGCGCATTGTAGATAAAGGCGAAGAACAGGTTCTGGCGAATGTTCCTCATCGTCGCGTGGCTGAGCTCGCGGGCTTTGGCAACGCCAATCAGGTCGCCCTTCACCAGCGTCACGCCGGCGCTTTCCATGGCGACGTCGGTCCCGGTCCCCATGGCGATGCCCACATCGGCCTGGGCAAGCGCGGGGGCGTCATTGATGCCGTCGCCGCACATGGCGACGCGCGCGCCGGCCTGCTGCAGTTCCGACACAATGCGGTGCTTGTCCTCGGGCGAGACGTCGGCATGAACCGCGTCGATGCCGACCTTGTCCGCGACCGCGCGGGCAGTGGTTTCATTGTCGCCCGTCAGCATGACGATCTTGAGGCCCTCGGCGTGAAGGCGGCGGATGGCTTCCGGCGTCGTGTCCTTGATCGGGTCGGCGACGGAGACGAGGCCCGCAGGCTTTCCGTCGACGGCGACGAACATGACGGTCTGACCCTCGGCGCGGTACTGGTCGGCGCTTGCGCCGAGCGTGTCGGACCAGCCGCCGATACGGTCCATCATCTTCCGATTGCCGATCGCGACAGTCTTGCCATCGACGGAGGCGTGCGCGCCTTCGCCGGTGACCGACTCAAAGTCGTTCGCCTCCTTACGCGGCGCATCCTTCGCTTCGGCCCCGCGCACAATGGCTTCTGCCAGCGGGTGTTCGCTCGAGCGTTCGACGGCGGCGACCAGGCCGAGCAGCTTCGCCTGATCGAAACCGTCTGCCGGATCCACATGGATCAGCTCCGGACGGCCAAGCGTCAGCGTGCCGGTCTTGTCGACCACCACCGTGTCGACCTTCTCGAAGGTCTCCAGCGCCTCTGCATTCTTGATCAGGATGCCGTTCGAGGCGCCCTTGCCCGTGCCGACCATGATGGACATCGGCGTCGCCAGGCCGAGCGCACACGGACACGCAATGATCAGCACGGCGACGGCATTCACGATCGCAAAGGCCATCGCCGGATCCGGTCCGAACAAGGCCCAGACGATGAAGGTTACAATGGCGACGCCGATCACCGCCGGCACGAAGATCGACGAGACGACATCGGCAAGCCGCTGGATCGGCGCACGCGAGCGCTGCGCGGCCGCGACCATCTGCACGATCTGCGAGAGCAGCGTGTCCTCGCCGACATGCGTCGCCTGCATGACGAGCGAGCCGGTGCCGTTGACGGTCCCGCCTGTGACGCGGTCGCCCGCTGATTTTTCCACGGGGACAGGTTCGCCGGTCACCATGGATTCATCGACAGTGCCATGGCCCTCGATCACCTCACCATCTACGGGCACCTTCTCGCCGGGCCGCACGCGCAGCCGGTCGCCGGCCGTCACATGGGCCAGGTCGATCTCTTCCTCACTGCCATCCTCGGCAATGCGCCGGGCCGTCGGCGGGGCAAGCTCTAGCAGCGCGCGGATGGCGCCCGAGGTCGCGTTCCGGGCGCGCAGCTCCAGCACCTGGCCAAGCAGGACCAGCGTCACGATCACCGCAGCCGCCTCATAATAGACCGCAACATTGCCGCCATGCCCCCTGAAGGAATCCGGGAATATGCCCGGCGCGATGGTCGCGACGAGCGAGTAGACATAAGCGACCCCTACGCCCATCGCGATCAGCGTAAACATATTGAGGCTCTTGCGCTTCACCGATTGCCAGCCGCGCTGGAAGAAGGGCAGGCCGGCCCAGAGCACGACTGGCGTGGCGAGCGCAAACTGCATCCAGACGCTCACTTTCGGGCCGACCCAGTACATGAGCGGGCTGCCGGGAATCATCTCACCCATCACATAGACGAGCAGCGGCGCCGAAAAGACGAGCGCCACCCAGAAGCGGCGCGTCATGTCATCGAGTTCGCTCGTATCCTGTTCGGCTGTGACCGTTTCCGGTTCCAGCGCCATGCCGCAGATCGGGCAGCCGGTATTGGAGGTTTCGCGGACCTGCGGATGCATCGGACAGGTCCAGACCGTTCCGGAATAGCCCTCCGGGATATTGTCGTACGCGCCGTCCGGCTTGTCCGGCGCGGCATGCTCATGATGGCATGAATGGCCGTGGGGGGATGTATGGTCGGATGACATGGCAATCTCTCCAGGTAGGAGGGCTAGTGTTAGCAACAAATAATACCCCAGTGGGGTATAATCAAGAATACCATTTGGTTCGGGCTTTGCCCCAGCCTTGCTCTGGCGATCCGTTGCGGCTCGCGCCCGACGTCGTTACAGCCACCGAGGGGTCTGATCGCGATAGACTTCGTACGCTGGACCGAACCGCGCATGGAGAGCCCGCTCTTCAGGCTTTATCTGCAGGATTGTCATGGAGATGATGAACAGCGCCGGCATCAACGCCGCGGCATAGTTCTGGAAGGAAAACGCGGCCGCAGTAAGTAGTATTGCAAAGCCGAGATACATTGGATTGCGGGTGTAGCGGTAGAGCCCGCCGGTAACCAAAGTCGATGCGGCCTCTGGATGGATGGGGTTCACAGTTGTTGCTGCCTTGCGGAATGCGCCAAGGGACGCAAGCAGGATCGCTGCGCCAATGGTCGCAAGCATTACAACGGCAACAGTGCCTACCATTCCGATCCGGAAAGACAGACCGGGTAACAGCTTTGCTGCAGCCCACGCGGCCAGGCCGAAAGCCGCAAGTTGCAGGACCGGCGGGATGCGAAGGTTCAACGCCCGGGCTCCAGAGAGCGGCCTTCGCTCTCGGGGGTTGATTTCAGCTCGCCCAGCGCCTGAAGCGTAATCGTCCAGGAGGAGCGCAGGAACAGCCCGGCGAGGACGCCGGCGACGACAAGGTCGGGCCAGGGCGAACCGGTCAGCGCGACAAGCCCAGCAGCCCCGATCACGCCGACATTGCCGATCGCGTCATTGCGCGAGCAGAGCCAGACCGAGCGGACATTGCTGTCCCCGTCGCGCCAGCGCAGCAGGATCAGCACACTCACCAGATTTGCGACAAGCGCCATGGCGCCAATGAGGCTCATCGTGACGGTCTCCGGCGCACCATCTGCAAAGATGCGGGCGAGTGTCGAGCCGAGGATAAACAGCGCGATCAGCGCCAGGGAACCTGCCTTGAACAAGGACGCCTTTGCGCGCACGGACGCGCTCATTCCGATGACTGCAAGGCTAATCGCATAAGTCGCCGCGTCTCCGCCAAAGTCGAGGGCGTCTGCCTTCAGCGCCTGCGAACGCGCGAGATAACCGGCTGAGATTTCGACAACGAACATGATGGCGTTAATGGCGATGACGGCTTTGTGCGCGCGTCTGTAGGCGCGGGATGTGCCGTCAAAGGTCTTGCTCTCGCAACAGTTGGACTTGGTTAAAACCTGCTCTTCCATTTTCTGTGGTGAGAGTCTACAGTCTACAGCGACTGTAGGGTCAAGGATGTATTATGCGCTTCACGATTGGAAAACTGGCGAAGGCGACGGACGTGCTGGTCACGACAATTCGCTACTACGAGTCTATCGGCCTGCTGGACGAACCGGATCGCAGCGAGTCTGGACAGCGTCTGTATACCGAAGACGCGGTCGAACGGCTCGCCTTCATACGGCACGCCCGCGATCTCGGTTTCCCGGTCGAGACGATCCGCGAACTGATCGCGCTTCAGATCGACCCTGGGCAGGACTGCGAGCGCGTCGATGAGATCGCCCGGCACCAGCTTGGAGAGGTTCAGCGCCGCATCGCGCAACTCAAGTCCCTTGAGACGGAACTCAAACGTATGCTGTCTTCATGCGAAGCCGGAAAAATCGCATCCTGCTCGGTGCTCGCGGCGCTGGGCCATCATGAGGGATGCCTGCATGACGAACATGGCGGACAAGAGGTTCTTGCGAAACCGCCGTCAATATAGGGCTTGACCCTACAGTGACTAGAGAGGTTATAGGGATTGACCTTGTAGTAATTAACTCGCTTATCACGGAAAGCTGCTGAGTTCATAATATGAATCTGTCCAGGATCATAAGGCACATGCGTACATTGATCGTCATGGTGATGACGGTCGCTTTCGTTGTTGCGCCCAGGAGTGCCGCGGCGGATTCGATGCATGCTGGTGACAACGATACATTGATATGCGCCGATGCCGAGCTTTCGCAGGACGGATTCGGCGAGGAACCCTCGCATGATGGACACGAACACAAGGCCCATCATTGCGGCAGCTGTCATGTCCACATGATAGGCGGCGGCGATTTCGGCGCCGCCATTCAGCCTGAAATTCAGACAAAGCGGCTCTATCCGGGACAGGCAGCCCATGCGAGCCTCGGTCCCGACGGTCTTTACCGTCCTCCCCGCGCCTAGACCAACGACACCAAAACTCTGTGCTGCTCCGGCTGCACTGTCGTTGACTCTAGACGAGGAATTTATCCGAAATGAGGAATTTGCTATGCGGTGCTGTCGCCGCTATGGCCCTGTCGGCCATGGTCGGGGCGGCCCATGCCCAGGGGTGCGCACCTGTACCCGTAGGAACAATTGAATATGATCAGACCCGGCCATTAACGCTGGAACGTGCGGTTGCCCGTGCGGGCCATGCCGCACCGGAAGTCATGACGGCCGCGCTGGAGGCCAGAGCCGCTTCGGCGGATGCCGATCAGGCGGGCCGGTGGCTCAATCCGTCGATCTCTGTGGAGACGGAGAATTTCGCAGGCACCGGCGGTCTCGAAGGCTTCGAAGCCTATGAGACGACGCTGGCGCTGGAGCAGACCTTCCGGCTCGGCGGCAAGCGTCGCCTTTCCGAGAGGGCCGCAAGAGCCGAGGCCGCGCTTGCAAGCGCAGAGTGCGACCTTCAGCGGCTGGAAGCCCAGAGGCTCGCGGGCGAACTCTTTCTGGATTTGCAGGCAGCCATCCAAATGGCGGACGTGGCGGACGCATCGGCCAAACTGGCCGAGGAGTTTGCCAGTGTCGTAGAGCGTCGCGTCGATGCTGGCGCTGCCGCCCCGCCGGAGCTATCCCGGGCAAGGGCCGAAGCGGCAAGTCTTAAGGCCGCCGCAGATGCTGCCCGTGGCGAGGCCGAGGCGCGTGCGCTCGCGCTCGCGTCGGTCTGGGGTAGTGCCGAGGTGGATTTTGTCCTGCCCGAGCCGGAGACATCCGGACTGGGGATAGATACGGCGGAGCCAGACTCCGTCCCCGGCACACATCCCAGATTGCAGGCCGCGCAAGCCGGTGCCGATGCCAGAGCGGCAGCGACAGACCGTGCACGGGCGGGCGCTTGGCCGGATGTCACCGTCTCTGCCGGCGTCCGGCGCTTCGAGGACACTGGAGACAGTGCTTTCCTGGCAGGCGTGAGCCTGCCGCTGCCTGTTTTCGATCGCAACCAGGACGCTACCCGGGCCGCCCGGATTCGCACCGAAGGGGCGCAACTCAATGCACGGGCGGTCGAGGCCAGGCTGAGAGCCGAGCAGGCGAGCCTCGCCGCGCAGGTGCGGGCCGCAAAATCCCGCTTACAACGTCTTGAGGGTGAAGCCCTTCCACTGGCCGAAGATGCCTACGCTTCAGCCGCCGAAGGCTATCGGGTCGGCAAGTTCGACCTCACCGCCACGCTCGATGCACGGCGTAGCCTGATCGAAATCCGCGCAAAGGTGATAGATGCCCGACTGGCGCTCCAGACACAAACCCTGCGGTTGCGCGCCCTTATCGGCGCTGCACCGTTCGAAGGAGAAATCCAATGAAAAAGAACCTTTTCTACGCGGCAATGCTTTCGCCGGCGTTTTTATATCTCGCGGCCTGTGGCAATGGCGCGCCAGCTTCGTCTGACGCAAACCAGCGGGCCCTCGAAACCAATGATGAGCATGAAGAAGCCGGCGGCGAACATGCAGGTCATGAAGAAGATGGCGATCATGTCGAGCTGAGTGCTGAGGAGGCTGAAGCTGCCGGAATCCGGGCTGCGGTCGCCGAAACCGGAACGGTTTCGGGCCAGCTGGAACTGCCTGCAGAGATTCGTTTCGATGCAGACCGTGTCGCCAGGGTCTCGCCCCAGGTGGAAGGCATTGTCGTTCAGCTCCATGCAGGCGAAGGCGATACGGTGAAAGCCGGAACAACGCTGGCCCGCCTGACCAGCCGTGAGCTTGCCGGGCTCAAGGCCGATTATCTGAATGCGCTGAGCGCCGAACGCCTCGCGCAGGCGGAACTTGCGCGTGAGGAAAACCTCTGGGAACAGAAAATCACCTCTGAAGCAGATGTGCAGTCGGCGCGTGCGTCGTTTTCGGCGGCGAATGCCGCCCGGGAGGCGGCCGAAAGCAGGCTCCATGCCGTAGGCATTGGTCATGGTGTGCTGGACAGTTTGGATGAAGCTGCGGATGGCGCCCTGGCACAGGCCTATGTCACCGCGCCGATAACCGGTGAGATCATAGAGCGGAGGATCTCGCTTGGTGAAACCGTGTCGGCCGGTGGCAAGCCCATATTTGTGATCATCGATGATAGCGTCGTCTGGGCCGATATCGCAGTTTACAAGGAAGATCTCGGACGAGTCGAGGAAGATCAGACCGTGGTCCTTCAGCGGGAGGACGGCCAAAGGCTGGCCGAAGGAAAGATTTCGACCGTCCTGCCGGTTATCGCTGAGACGTCCCGTACCGCGACGGCACGTGTCATCGTCAACAATGCCGAACAGAGATTGAAACCCGGTCAGTTCGTGACCGCCCGGATCGAGACGGGAGAGGCGCGGTCTGTGGTGCGCGTACCCTCCGATGCGCTTGTCAGTGTCGAGGATAGGATCTCGGTCTTCGTTCCAACAGATGACGGTTTCCAACCGCGCGAGGTGCGTACAGGCGACAGCGCTGGGGGCTATACCGAGATCGTCTCCGGGCTTGAGGCGGGCGAAGCCTTCGTCATCGAGGGTGCCTTCACGCTGAAAGCACAGCTTGAAAAAGACGCTTTCGGCGACGGCCACGCACACTAGGAGACCTGCAAATGATCAATCTGATGCACCGCCTTGCGGGTGGCCGGCTGCTGGCCGCCATCGCCGCACTCGCCCTTTCCATCGGCGGCCTGTTTGCCTTTCGCAGCCTGCCCGTTGACGCTTTTCCAGATCCATCCCCCTCGCTGGTTCAGGTCTTCACCGAAACCGAAGGCCTCTCGCCGGAAGAGGTTGAACGCTATGTGACCTATCCGATTGAAACGGCGATGTCCGGCCTGCCAAAGGTCGAGGAAATCCGCTCCACTTCGAATTTTGGCCTATCCGTTATCAACATCTATTTCGAGGATGGCACTGACGTCTATTTTGCCCGGCAGGTGGTTGGCGAACGCCTCGGCGAAGCGGGCGAAGCCATACCCGAGGGGTTCGGGACGCCAAAGATGGGGCCGATTTCGACCGGTCTCGGTATCATCATGTATTACCGTCTCGTGGACGAGACAGCTGAGCGGTCTCTCGTCGAATTGCGCGAGATTGCCGACTGGATGATCAAGTATCCGCTCCAGTCTGTCGAAGGCGTGACCGAGGTTCTGTCGCTCGGTGGCTTCGAGAAACAATACCAGGTTCGCCTGGATCCCGATCAGCTGATCTCTTACGATCTGAGCGTCAGCGAAGTGATCGATGCGCTGGAGAGCGCAAACAGGACCGCCGGAGCTCAGTTCATAGAGATCGGCGCAGAGCAGTACACAGTACGCGGTGTTGGTCTCGCCAGAACCATTGATGATCTGCGCGAGACGCCCGTGAAGACGGTGGACGGACGTCCGGTTCGCGTGGGTGATCTCGGTGAAGTTGCGATCGGCGGGGGCGTCCGGCAGGGCCTTGCGACCGCCAATGGCAACGGGGAGACGGTGGCCGGCCTGGTACTGAAACTCTATGGTACCAATACCTCAGAGGTTATCGAAAACGCACAGGCGCGTTTCGACGAAATCAACCGGTCGCTTCCGGACGGGGTTAAAGCCGTTCCGTATTATGACCAGGGCACCCTGGTGAAAAAGGCAGCGGCCACCGTGACGAACGCGCTCTGGCAAGGCGCACTTCTGGTCGCCGTCATTGTCTTCCTGTTCCTCGGGGGCTGGCGGCCGAGCCTGGTCGTGGTGATGTCGATTCCGTTTTCTGTCGGCTTTGCCTTCGTCGCGATGAATGCCCTAGGTATCGGTGCCAATCTGATGACGCTTGGCGGGGTTGCGATCGCGATCGGCATGATGGTGGACGGGGCGATCGTGATCGCCGAAAATGTCGATCGCGCTTTTCGTGAAAGGCGTAGCGGCGAAGATATCCGTACCACTGTCGCACGTGCGAGCGCTGAAGTGATCGCACCACTGATTGCCGCTGTTGCGGTGGTTATTATCGTCTTCCTGCCGCTGTTTTCTCTGCAGGGCACTGAAGGCAAGACGTTCCGGCCGCTGGCCGCATCGGCAGCGCTCGCTATGACAGGCTCACTGATCTATGCAGCGCTCATTGCGCCAGCCATGGCGCTCGGTCTGATGCGTCCGCCCAAGCGTGATGTAAAACGGGGCGAAAGCCGCCTGACCCGTACCATCAAGCCGGTGGCGGCCTTTTTTGTCACGCGGCGCGTTGCGGCCATCGGGCTCGCGGGCGTCCTGCTTCTCGTTGGGGGCTTATCGGCAACCCGGCTTGGCTCGGAGTTTACACCGGCGCTGGAAGAAGGTGACGTCCTGCTCAGGGTGACAATGGCGCCATCCATATCGCTCACCGAAGCGAAGGAGACCTCGACCCGGATCGAGAACCGTCTGCTTGAGACATTCCCGGAAATCAGCTCGGTCGTCAGCCGTATCGGACGCGGGGAAGTCGGTGCGCATGCCGACCCCGTCAACAGCATCGAAGCCTTCGTGGCACTTAAACCGCGAAGTGACTGGCGAGAAGGGATCACTCCGGATGACCTTCGCGCCTCCATATCCGACAATCTCGGCAGCTTCCCCGGTGTCCGGGTCAATGTCGGTCAGCCGATCGCGATGTCGGTCGATGAACTTCTCACCGGCACGAAGGCGCAACTGGCGGTCAAGATTTTCGGGCCTGATACGAAGGTTCTGCTTGAGGGATCACAGGCGCTGCAGGCGATCCTCCAGGACGTGCCGGGGGCAACCGATGTCCAGGCCGACCAGATCACCGGCGCACCGCAGCTTGTGGTCTCGCTCAATCGTCCGGCGCTTGGCCGATACGGCCTAAGTGTGGAGGATGCCCTTGATGCATTGCGTTCCGGTGTAGGCGGGGCCGAGGCGGGGGCCGTTTTCGAAGGCGTGCGCCAGTTCCCGGTCATCGTGCGCTATGCCGAGGCGGACCGGGATACGCCCGAGGCCATTGGACGGATCATTCTGGAATCGGCCAGCGGCGCGCGCATTCCGCTCGAAAGCGTGGCCGATATCCGGGAAATCGTTGGTCCCCGGCAGATCACCCGCGAAAATGGTGAGCGCTTCATTACCGTGCAGCTCAATGTGCGGGGGCGCGATATTGGCAGTTATGTCGCCGATGCGCAGGAGGTCGTCGCCGACCAGCTCGACCTTCCAGCCGGCTACCGGGTCGAATGGGGCGGGCAGTTCGAGCTGCAGCAGGAGGCCAATGAGCGCTTTGCGGTCGTGATCCCGATCACGCTCGGCATCGTGTTCCTGATCCTGCTTCTGACCTTCGGGCGCATGAAGTCGGCCATACTGATCCTGCTCAACATTCCGCTGGCATTGACCGGCGGGGCGATGGCGCTCTGGATTGCCGGTCTGCCCATCTCCGTGCCCGCGACGGTCGGCTTCATTGCCCTGTTCGGCATCGCGCTTGGCAATGGAATGGTGCTTGTCAGTTTCATGGACGATTTTGCCCGGGAAGGCCGGGACCGCGATGCGCTCGCGGTCGAGGCGGCAGGCTTACGGGCACGTCCGGTGATGATGACGGCACTGACAACAGCACTCGGGCTGGCGCCGTTACTCTTCGCAACCGGTGTCGGGGCGGAAGTCCAGCGGCCGCTAGCAACGGTCGTTATGGGCGGGCTCGTCTCATCGACCGTGTTGACCCTTCTGGTCCTGCCGGCCCTTCACCGCTGGTTCGCGCCACAACCAGATGCCCACCATTCCTTGCTGGAGGCCGAACATGTTCATCCATCGTGACCTTCGCATTGCGGTCATGTCCGTTTCTCTCACAGCTCTCGCGGGCTGCGGGAGTCTCGGCAACGCAATGACGTTCCTTTCGAGTGAGCAGGCGGCCAAGGTGCGGGAAGAATGCGGCCTGATACCGTCCAAGAGCCGTGTCAAAAACGCGGTAGACCCGCGGCGACGTGCCTATCTCGAGTGCAAGCGCAACGTGCTGGAAGAGGAGGCCGATCATCAGCCACGTCCATGATCATGACGGTCTTGATCCCGAGAGCGGTGATCGTCGGGTGTCCATTGCTATCTGGGCAAACGCACTACTCACTATTGGACAGGTTGTCGGAGGGGTTTTCTCCGGTAGCCTCGCGCTCATCGCCGATGCCCTGCACAACTTCTCTGACATGGCGTCGCTCGTCATCGCGTTCGCTGCGCGCAAGATTGCGCGGCGACCGGCTGACGAGAGGATGACCTTTGGGTACGGCCGCATCGAGATCGTCGCAGCCCTGATCAATTATACCTCCTTGATCATTATCGGCTTCTATCTGGTCTATGAGGGTGTCATGCGGATCATTGATCCGCCGGCCGTCGGCGGATGGACTGTGATTATTCTCGGGGGTGTAGCGCTGGTCATTGATTCGCTGACAGCGCTTCTGACCTATTCTATGCAGAAAGGGAGCGTGAATATCCGGGCACTATTTCTGCACAATCTGTCTGATGCACTTG
>JAYZBJ010000181.1:0-4359 GCA_036338795.1 Pseudomonadota bacterium
TATCGATCCGAGTCACAGGGTCAATAAAATCCGATTGGGAAAATCTACTGGGCCTGTCGGTCCCTGCCACGCCAGAACCAGGCGAGAATACAGAGGCTCACGAGGATGAAGGACATGCTGGCCGAAAGGGCAGCGGTGCCGGTCCAGCCAGCCCATGCGTACACCGCTGTGCCAGCCGAGCTTGCCGCGCCGCCGCCAATGAACATCATCACGATGTAGACCGTCATCAGGCGCGTGCGAATTTGCGGTTCGAGCGAAAGGAATGTCATTCGGTTGGTAATATCGATGACAGGACCGACGACCGTCATCAGCATAACCGGGATCACAAGTAGCCAAAGGTTATGCCCAAACGGCCAAAGCAGCAGAACGCCAACGAAGTTTATAATCGCGACAGTCACACGTGCTCGGTAAGGCCCGATATTGTCAGCCCATCGTCCAAAGCGAGGGGTAGTGAACAGGTTGATCAAGGCGAAGCCAGCAAGGTAGCCGACCACGTCAACACCGTACCCCATCTGCGGAAGGTGCAGTCCGATGCCCATCCAAACAGCCAGAAACACCCCGAAACCAAGTCCCTGAATGGTGCCTGAAAGCAGAATTTCAGGATGTCGCTTTACAAGGCCGAACAGGGAGAACAGCAAAGCCGGATAGGAGGGCTTTTCTCCTCCCGTAGTCGGCGCTTCTCGTTCATCCATCAGGAATGGCAAAAGAACCGAAACAACCAGCATGAAGCTCGCCGCGAAATAATAGACCGTGCGCCAGCCAAACTGCTCAGCGATCACTCCTGCACCTGCCCGTGCCACGAGAATTCAACCAATGACGCCTGTGGTGAGCATGGCCGTCACCTGTCCAAGACGTGCCGCATCGACACGCTTGGAGGCGTAAGCTGGCAACAGGTAGGGAGCGATCGTGAAGAAGCCGAGCACGGTCGCTGCGAGCGTGAACAGGCGGAAATCCTGTGCGAAGGCCATCGCGGCAATCGACAGGAATTGTCCGGCCACGGTGAATGTCACCAATTTGCGGTTCGAGACCCGGTCCCCGAGGGGCAGGAGCAGAAAAACGCCAAGCGCGAGGGCGAGCTGGTTTGCGCCGGGGACAATGCCGATCAGGCCCTTTCCCACGTCAAACCCGGCGGCAACTTCCGAAATGATCGGATGGATATAATAGGCGTTTGCCGTCACCACGCCGCTCGCAAGAGTCAGCAATAACACCTCGGTAGGTGAAAGGCGGCGTTCGGTTTTCTCAGGAGTGGGTGACGTATCGGACATACAACGAGGATGATAGGGCGCGGGGGTTTCGTGGGAAACCTTGCCCATGCGTCATGCAATCAGGCCTCAGACGCGTTTCCTGTGAATTGCCCGAGCGTGCGACGATTGCCGCCGTTCTGGCGGCGATGCACAGCTATTCAGGCTGCGTCGGAAACCAGGCTTCCGGTTTCGATAGCGTCGAAAGTCGCTTCCATCGCAGCGCCGCGCATCGAGTTACGCAGCAGGTCGAGCGCTTCAGACACGTCGAAGCGGTAACTGACGACAGATGCGTCAGAACCGGTGCTACGTGCGCCGATTGCCTTCATCAGGGCGCGGCCACGACGGTTTTCCCAAAGCACGTCTGCGTTCATTGAGGTGATGCCACGTGCCTCGGCATGGGCGCAGAGGATCGCAATGAGTAGGCGCGCAAGGCCTTGACTATGCCAGTCGTCGAGCAGACCAATCGCAAACTCGCCGGTCGGCTCGCTGCTATCGCCTCGCATCACGTGCACCGCACCGACAATTGGATTATCCGGCTGAGACTCATCGATGGCGCCCCAAGCAAGATGCTTGTCACCGTCAACATCACAAAGCGTACGGACAATGGTTTCCGGAACAGGCGTGAGGTTCGAGAAGAAGCGCAAATAGCGCGAACGGCTGGAAAACTTCGCAATGGTTTCGCCCAGAGCCTTCTCGTCCGCCGGAACAAGCGGGCGGATGAGGACCGGCCTTCCATCGGCAGATCGGATATGAAGTTGATGAGCCATTTGCTGCACCTGCACAATTATTGCTGCACTTGCGAAATATGTGTCATCTCGCACAATCACAACGCAAACGATCACTGATCAGGCATGCATTTTTGCATGCGGAAAATAATTCCAATGGAAACAGACCGCTGCAACTGCTCGTAACCGTGCTGAACCTTTGGTAAGGGACCTGAATGTCCGACCAATACACATACGAAGGAGATGAGCCCGTCCGCCTCAATAAGTGGATGGCGCAGCTCGGCCTTTGTTCCCGGCGCGAAGCTGAGGCGCTGATTTCCAGGGGCGAGGTCGAAGTCAACGGCCAGAAAGTCACTGAACCCGGTCACAAGATTGAATCGGGTCAGACTCTGACCCTGGGCTTAGCGGGCGCGAAGGCGCTGGACGAACAGCTGACCGCCGTTCTGCACAAACCCGTTGGCTATGTTTCGTCCCAGCCGGAGCCAGAACAAGTCCCAGCCGCCCGGCTGATCAAGAAGTCAAACCTCGTAGGCACCGCGCCCTCCCTGCCGAAGCGTGACACGCAGCTCGCGCCGCTGGGCCGGCTGGACATGGATTCCCGGGGATTGCTGCTGCTGTCGCAGGATGGTGTCCTGGCGAAAGCAGTCATCGGGCCGCAATCGGCGCTGGACAAGGAGTACCTCGTCACGGTGAAGGGCCAGGTCACCCCGCAGGCGATTGGTAAACTCAGGCACGGGCTATCGCTGGACGGCCGGCGGTTGAAAGCGGCAAAAGTAGACCAGGTCAGCCCCGGCCGACTGCGCTTCATCCTCAGGGAAGGCCGCAACAGGCAAATCCGCCGAATGTGCGAACTGGTCGGACTAGTGGTCGTCGATCTCTACCGAACCCGCATTGGCCCGCTTGAACTCGGCAACCTTCAAGAAGGAAAATGGCGCGCCCTCACAAATGAAGAACGCGCCAGCCTGATCAAGGCTTCTTCACCTCAGCCTTCTTCGTCCGCTTCCGGATCGCGGGCCAAAGCAGCTTCAGCCAAATCCAGAGGAAAACGCCGATCAGGAGGAGCCAGGGGAGGCCCACCGCAAAAGCGGTAATTACGGCGCCGATCGCAGCAGACAGGTTGTAGAAGAAGTTTCCAAGTGCCTCACCCAGCGGGTTTGACCGCGACGGTGAAAACGCCGGAACTTTCGTTTCATACGAAATGTCCAGTGATGACATCGAGACACGCAGGCGGAGCGCTTTCAATTGAGCTTCGATGGACTCGATATCGCCCGTCACCCGAGCAAGCTCTCGTTCAATCTGCAGCAGGTCTCCGAGCGTTCCATCGCGGCGTTCCAGCAACCCTTCCAGCCGGCCTTGCAACGTACGTTGCGCGTCGAGACGGGAATCTGTGTCAATGATCTGCCGCGTCAGGTCCTCTGCGCGCGTAGAACGCGAAGTGACCTCACCACCCGCCTGTTCGGTCGCTTCGTCCACCGCCGCAAGAAATGTCTCGATCCATTGCGGGCTTGCCCGAAGTGAGACATTTCCGCGTGTGTCGTCTTCATCGTAGGAGTAGGTGTTCGAATTGACGACGATACAGGTGTTCGTACCCGCCTGCTGGCAGGCATTGATGTGCGCTTGCATCATCGCGTCCACGCCGCCTTTTGGAAGGCGCAGCCCGAGCGAATGACTGTAAGCGATGTATTGCTCCGCACCCGGCTGAGCATCTGGACGCTCGGGTGATGGTGATGGAGATGACTCGCTATAAGCCGGGCCGGAACTGGCCCTCTTCTGCATGCCGCCATAGCTGTCGGCTGCCTCTTCCATGACCGGCGCCGGCATGGCGCGATCAATTTCCGAGGGCTCATAGTCATTGCCCGAACCACCACAGGCTGCAAGAAATCCCAGCGCCGCCAAAGCAGGCGTCAATTGTCTCAGTTTCATTTCGCGTCCCCTCTCACTGGACGAATTGGAGTCACAAGTGAGCAATCGTTCACGGCAGAAATTAGGCGGGTTTACGGCCTTGGGCCGAAACTTGTCGTGCCGGGCTCCAGTCTCCGTCTCGCATGATGCACGAAATCGACGAGAAGTGGACGGGTATCACGCGGGTCTATGATTTCTTCGGCAAAGAACGCTTCGGCTGTGCGGAACGGATCCTCCATGGCCGCAAACTTCTTGTAGAGGCTATCGAGGAGCGCCTGCTTGTCATCGGTTTCGGAGAGTTCTTTCCTGAAAGCCGCCTCAATGCCACCCGCCATGGGAAGTGAGCCCCAATTGCCAGACGGCCAGCAATAACGCCACTTTGCCTTGGTCGGGTTCATCATGGCTGACCCCGCAAGCCCGTAGGCCTTCCGGATGACCACCGCGCACACAGGCACCGTCGCCTGATAAACCGCCGCCATCGCCCGCAC
>JAYZBJ010000182.1:0-6970 GCA_036338795.1 Pseudomonadota bacterium
ATCGACAGCGTTTTGATACGCCACTTCAGCTTGGGCCAGGCCCTGGAGGCCGACACCGAGGCGCGCTTCGTTCATCATGACGAACATGGTCCGCATGCCCTTGTGCTCTTCACCGACAAGCCAGCCGGTCGCTTCGTCATAGTTCATGACGCAGGTTGCGTTGCCGTGAATGCCCATCTTTTCTTCGAGGCCGCCGCATGACGCGCTGTTACGTTCTCCGAGGGAGCCGTCCTCATTCACCATGTATTTCGGGACGACGAAGAGCGAGATGCCCTTGATGCCTTCCGGGGCACCCTCAATCCGGGCGAGGACGAGGTGGATGATGTTGTCGGTCAGGTCCTGCTCGCCCCCGGAAATCCAGATCTTCTGTCCGGTGATCTTGTAGGATCCGTCCTCTTGCGGGACTGCCTTCGTCTTGATCAGGCCGAGATCGGTGCCGCATTGCGGCTCGGTCAGGTTCATGGTGCCGGCCCATTCGCCGGATGCCATCTTGGGGCCGTACTTGGCTTTTTGCTCTTCAGAGCCGCCTTCCATCAGGGCCTCGTAGGCGCCAGACGTAAGGCCGGGATACATGCCGAACGCCATGTTGGCCGAGGAAACCATCTCCGATAGCGCGACCGCCAGTAGATGCGGCAAGCCCTGACCGCCATGATCGGCGCTCTTGGAGAGCAGCGGCCATCCGTTTTCGACGAACTGCTTATAGGCGTCCGGGAAGCCATCCGGCGTTTTTACGGATGCATCGTCATTGCGCACACAGCCCTGCTCGTCGCCCACGCGGTTCAGCGGAAAAAGAACCTCCTTCGCGAACCGGCCGCCCTCTTCGAGGATCTGATCGATGATGTCGGGCGTCGCATCCGCGAAGCCTTCAAGATTGGAGTAATTCTGGAGGGACAGCACGTCGTGGAAGATGAACTGCATATCGCGCACGGGCGCATCATAACGCGGCATGGATTATCCTGTCGAAATAGGTTGCGCGGCGCGCTCGCAAAAGCGAGGCGCCGCAATGTTGGTCTGGTTGAAAGCGCGGCAGGGCGCGTCAGGCATCGTCAAGCTGTTTGCGGGCTACTGCATCATAGGCCGCGACGCTTTCTGCATCGTCCGAATTCGGGCCAATCTTGGCGAGGTCTTTCTCGAGCCAGGCGATACCTTTGCCAAGCTCGACGAGGGCAACTTCGATGTCCTCGCGCTGGTTTTCAAACTCGATAACCTGTTTGCGGAACTTCTCGAGCGTCTTGCGTTTCTGGGCGCGTTCATTGTCGCCCAGTCCGTAGAGGTCGAGAATCTCCCGAATGTCCGCCAGTGGAAGGCCAAGGCGCTTCATGCGAACAATGATGGTGACGCGTGCACGATCCCGGTGGGAGTAGACGCGGGTCATGCCATCCCGGGCCGGGTGGAGCATGTCCTTGTCTTCGTAGAAACGCAGGGCGCGAGGCGTGATGCCAAATTCGCGGGCGAGTTCCGAGATCGTGTATGTGCGGCTCTCGGCGATAGAAAGAGAAGCTGTGTCAGGCATAATTCCGGATCATATCTCACCTTACGCGAACGTCAACGTCATCCTTCCCTTGACGTCAAAGTAATGTGCGAATCACGATCAGAATCAGGGAATTGAAGGCCGTCTTGCCAGCATGTGAATAATTCAAGCCCCGCAGTTTACCTTTTTAACCGGGTTTTAAGACGAAGCTTACCATTCACGTAATGATGAGGTGGCTATGGGCTGCCGGTCGGTCCCTCCCGACCCAGCACAGAGTGGAGCGCGAGAATGTCAAATTACGGTCCGTGGAGCGTTCAGGGGATCGACCAGCGAGCCCGCGAAGCCGCGCGCGAAGCTGCACGCGAAGAGGGGCTCACGATTGGTGAATATATCAATCGCATGTTGCTCGAAGAAACGCAGGACGAAACGCCCGCCGTCCGCGATGACCGCGCACCGCGTTACCCACGTGCCGTTGAGGATTCCGCTCCAGAGCAGGCGCGCCAGCAGGGGCGCGGCACCTTCGACCAGTTGATTGCACGTCTTGAAGCGGTGGAAGCGCGCTCCACACTCGCGCTGACGGGAATCGACCAGTCGATCGTCGGCCTCGTGGCTCGACTGAACAAGACCGATGCCAAATCCGACCAGGTGGCCGAAAACGTTGACGCGTTCATTGAAGACCTGCGCATCACGCATGAGCAGCTGCACGAGAAAGTTCGTGCGCTTGAAGAAGACGATACCGGCGCACGCAATCTTGAATCGCTGAAATCGCTTGAGAAGGCGTTGGGCGACCTCGCGGTCCGGATCAACGAACAGAATGAAAGTCGCGCGGGCGAAGCGCAAGCGATCAAGGGAGAGGTCAAGAATGACCTCGACGAGGTCAAGGGCCGTGTCTCAGGAATGGAGCAACGTGTCGAAAGCACGCTCTCCGATACGTCACGCCGGATAGACGAAGCGCTTGAGCAGGCGGAAGCCTGGACTGAAACATCCGCCCGGCAGCTGGCTGAAAAAGTCGATGCTGTCGAATCCAGTGTGGACGCAAAGCTGTCCCGAATGGACAAGTTCGATCAGCGCATTGGGGCTGTTGAAGGCGATGTCGCCGGCGCGCTGACTTCGATCGAAGCGGTCATGACCCGCATGCAAGACCGGCTGCACAAGGCCGAAACAGCGACTAATGCCGCCCTTGAAGGGCTCGAGCAGACTTTTCATCGCCTCGACCAACGTATCGACGATATCGCCAAGCACGCCTCGCCCGAAGCAGCAGCGGCGTTGCGCGCACAATTCGAAGATCGTTTTGAAGGATTGGCCAGCGAGCTTCGCACCTCGGTTGAAGGTGCCCGCGAAAGCCTTGCCCGTGAGATTGAGGAAGCGGCTGCGTCGGCAGCACCTGAAAAATTCGAAGCGCTGGAAGAAAGCGTAGATGGTCTCCAGAAGCGGATGGCCGCAAGCGAAGAACGTTCCAGCCGTGCGCTTGAAGGCATGACCAATCAGGTCGGCCGCATCTCGTCCTCATGCGCCCGTCGCCTGCGGGATGTTGAATCCCGTGATCCGGGCGAAGGCATGTAACCAGTCCGCGCCGACATGGAACGCCTGACGCAGGAAGTCAGCGACCGGTTCGATCAGTTCAACACCCAGAACGACGAAGTCATCAACAAGATCACCGATCAGATGACGTCACTGGCTGACCGGTTCGATGCGCGTGTGGAAGAGAGCGAGCAGCGCAGCGCCAATGCGATCGAACAGGTTGGAGAGCAGGTGGCGAATGTTGCTCACCGTCTGCAGGCGCGCCAGGAGCGTGCCTTCAATCAGCTCAAGGAGTCGATGGACGAGGCGCGCAAGCAGCAAAGCATGCGCCTGTCTGATGCCCTGTCGGGTGTGTCTGACCGTATTGAAAAGATGCAACAGCAGCAGGCATCCGCCATGTCGCCGGTGCAAAAGGCGATCGCTTCGCTCGCGACCCGGCTGGAGGCCCTCGAAGACTTTACCACGCCGCCGCACGCATCCGTTGCCCGCGATGAAGAGACGGAGTTTTCTCCGCCCCCTTTTGACGAATACGAGGCCGATGCCGGGCCTCAACCCGATCTCACCTTTGAGGATGAGCCGGAAAATGAAGACCAGGAAGATATCTTCGCTGACGAGGCAGCAGCTGACGTCGAACCGGAGCCGGCCGCTGAAGAACTGGAAGAAAGCGACGATATTTTCGAGATTGAAATCGACGATTCCAGCCTCGAATTTGGCGATGACGCCGAAGACGAGTTCGAAGCTGGCATTCCCGACGCGTCGGACATCGATGAAACCGAGATCGAGCTTTCGGCTGAAGAAGATGGGTCAGGCGAAACCGATATAAGCCAGGACGGAGATTTCACCGAGGATCCGCTGTCTGAGCTTTCCGGCTGGGATGATGGTGCTGATGAGGCGCGTGACAGCGATATATTCGGGGATGACGACCCGGTTGCTGGTGTCATCGAGGACGAAGCGCCCGAAGAAGAGCTGACAGCCGAAGCCGAACCTGAAGCTGACGAGCCGGAAGAGAAGTCTGCTGGCGATGTGTCGCTCGAAGAAGATGCTGAGGCGATGGATTACCTGTCTCGCGCCCGGAAGGCTGCGATGGCGGCCACCGCCGAGTCGGGCCGGACATTCTCAGGTAAGAGCCGGACACGCGGCAAGTCCCGTGTGCCGCTGGTCGCGGCGGTTTCCGTTGTTGCGCTTGCCACAGCCGCAGCCGGCACGTTTGTGACGCTTCGTGGTCTGCAGGAAGAGACCGGCCGCCCTGTCGTGCCGCCAACAGATCCAATTGAGGCTGAAGCGACCTCTGCCGCCTTGAGCGATGCAGCTCCGGCCATTGCCGAAGAAGCGGCTGCACCGGACGTAGAGCCGGTGAGAGAGGAAGAGCTTGCCGGACTCTCCGACGCCGATGCCGCGGCGGTCGAGACTGAATTGTTCGAAGAGCCAGCTCCGGTTGAGCCAGAAATGCCGGCACCTGTCGAAACGGCGCCGCAGCAAATCGTAAATTATGCCGAGCTGCCGGTCATTCCGGCTACGCCGACACTCGAATCTGCCGCATCGACAGGTGATCCTGTCGCCCAACTTGTTCTTGGAGAGCAGCGTCTCGATGCGGGAGATTATACGAGCGGGCCAAGCCTTGTGCGCAAGGCGGCTGAAGCGGGTGAACCTGCTGCTCAATATCGCCTGGCAAAACTGCATGAGCGCGGACTTGGTGTCCCGAAAGACCTGGAAGCTGCGCGCACATGGACGGAACGGGCTGCTGAGGGTGGCAATGTCAAAGCCATGCATGACCTTGCGGTCTATTACGCCGAAGGCGAAGGCGGCCAGCAGAGTTATGCCGCAGCCGCCGAGTGGTTCCGCAAGGCGGCCGATTATGGCCTGACCGACAGCCAGTATAATCTCGCCGTGCTGTATGAGGCTGGCTTGGGTATCTCACCGAGCCAGACCGAGGCGTTGTACTGGTACGAAGTGGCGCATGCCCAAGGTGACCAGGGCGCGATCGACAAGGTTGAAGAGCTTCGGGCGAGGCTTTCGTTAGATGCGGCGCAACAGGCGCAGCGGCGCGCCGCCAGCTGGACGGCCGCAACACAGGACCCGAAGCCGAACGGTGAGTTCAACCTGCAATCCTGGCAAGGTAATGCACCGGCTCAGGTTAGTGCGGTTCAGACCATACTCACCGCGATTGGTTATGAGGCCGGACCCGCCGATGGCATCATGGGGGCGGGCACGAGCAGGGCCATCGCGAACTATCAGAGCGATAGCGGTCTCCAGCCCACGGGGACGATCACTCGGGAACTGGTGAACGATCTAAATGCGCTTGTCGCAGGCGGCGGACAGCGCAGCTAGAGTCTCTAGCTGAGCGACGCCTTGCCGCCATATCGCAGCCGTCTCCAGAGGACGTACAGGCCCACCACTACAGTGACGACGGCGAGCCAATGGGTGCCGGAGCGCGTCCAGTTATTGATGGCGATGCCCGTGAGGCCCCAGCCAAGCGCGACGTAGAACCAGAGGCTGCGGCTGATCCGCGTGCTGAACATCCATGCGAGCAGACTAGCTGATATCAGCGCCAGCCAGAGCGAAATCCATACCTGATCAGTCGCTTCGAGACCTCTGAATTCTCTCACCGTACGCGGTATCGAAATAGAGATCGCCACACTGATCCAGCCTGACAGAAGTCCGGTGAGCGCGCCGGCGACCAGTCGCCGGCCGGTGCCGTCCCAGCCCCCCATCCGATGCAGTTCACGCGATGCACGCCAAGCAAACCACGCGATTGGCAGAAGAAGAACGAGATTGAGATAGTCATTGCCGATAGACTGCGCCGAGACCATCCATAGAACGTTTCCGGACCCTGCCAGAACGAGGTCAGGGCCAAGTTTCTCCGTCAGGTAGCTTGGTTTGAGTGCCGCCAGCAGGGCGAAAACCAGGTAGAGCGTGAAAATGACGCTCCAGATTGAGAAGAAAACGCCCGGAGGAAGTTCGGGCGGAATTCCGGAGCGCGTCGCCTGTTCGCCAACGGTCTGGCCGATGCCGATGAATGGCAGGAGAGGCGCCAACCATTGCAGGATCGCGACGACCAGGAGGAGAAGGCTTTGGCTTTTCATCTGTCTTCCTTGGCGAAGAAACGGCAGACAGCCAAGTAGGTTCTCTTCACTTTCCGTCGAGTGGAACCGCTGGCAACATCTTCTCCAGAGTGAACAGCCAGTCCGCTTCGGCGGCCGGTTTGTCCCAGCGTATTCGGTTGATCCGCGGGAACCGCATCGCAAGCCCGGACTTGTGACGTGGGGAGCGTTGCAGCCCTTCGAACGCGACTTCCAACACAAGTCCTTTCTCCGAATTGGCTGTCACGGCGCGCACAGGGCCAAACCGGTCCACGGTGTTTTCCCGAACAAACTTGTCCAGCTGTTTCAATTCTTCGTCGGTGAATCCGAAATAGGCCTTGCCCACGGGGGTGAGCTCCTGCCCGCCGTCTCCATTGCGCCAGACGCCGAAGGTGAAATCCGAATAGAAGCTGGAGCGGCGACCATGGCCACGTTGTGCGTACATCATCACGGCGTCGACGAGAAACGGATCGCGTTTCCATTTATACCAGGGACCAGTGGGACGACCCGCTTCATAGACGCTGTCCCAGCGCTTCAGCATCAACCCCTCAATTTCAGGCGATGGCGGCGCGTTACGTGCCGCCTCAAGGGCGTCCAGAGATGTGACGGGCACCAGAGGTGACAGGTCTACCCGATCGCTATCAAGGGCGCTCACGAAGCGTTCCAGCCGGCTGCGGCGGTCCCGAAATTTCAGCGGGCGAAGGTCTTCTTCACCTTCCACAAGCAAGTCATAGGCGCGGATAAAGGCGGGACGGGTATCCATCTGCTGCTTGCTGACCGTCTTCCTGTTGAGCCTTTGCTGCAGCTCATTGAATGGTGCAACGTCGCCGGAAGGCGTTCGCACAAGCAATTCACCGTCTATCGCGGCATTGAAATCCATACCCGACAACACGTCTGG
>JAYZBJ010000183.1:0-4344 GCA_036338795.1 Pseudomonadota bacterium
GATACGGCAGGCAATTTCACCCCGGTTCGCGATCAGCAGACTTTTCAGCATGGCGTCCTTCCCGTGTGCCGTGAACGAGAGCCACTAGCACGAAACTAATTATCATCAGCAGGTACCAAGAGCCGAATTTTGCCGGAGAAACAAGTTTCCAGACTGTTTCCTGCCCCGGATATGTCCAGGCCCGGGCAAGCGTTCCAAGATTTTCGGCGAACCAGATAAATAGAGCGACCAGGCCAAACCCGATGACCAGCGGCATGGGGCGGTGCGCCTCGTCCGGCCGGAACCAGACCACACACGGTCCATAGACAAGCACGGTGGCGACAAACAGGACATTGCGGATGTCGACTGTGTAGTGATGGGCAAAAAAGTTGATGTAGATCGCTGCGGCCAGCAGGGCCTGAATCCATAGCGGCGGGAACCGGTCAAAGCGGAAATCGAAGATCCGCCAGACACGTGCCAGGTAACTGCCGACCGCCGCATACATGAATCCGGAAAAAAGCGGGACGCCTGCAATTCGAAGGAAGTTGTCCTCTGGGTAAATCCAGCTGCCCGCGCCCGTCTTGAACACCTCCATAACCGTACCGACGACGTGGAAAACAAATATGATCCGCGCCTCTTCCCATGTCTCAAGGCCAGTCGCGATGAGGAACGCTTGAATGGCGATGGCCGCGATCACGAGGAAATCATAGCGGCTAAGCGCGGCGTCAGATGGATACCAGAGATGCGTTGCAAGGATGAGCGCCAGAAGAAGCCCGCCAAAGATGCAGGCCCAGGCCTGCTTCACTCCAAAGCTGACGAATTCGAAGAGGGCCTGCGACCATGGCCCGCGTACGGCTGATCGTCTGATCGCTTCGCGGTGCTGCGAGAGTGTATCGCGTATCCTTGAGACGCCTGGCATGTGCCTGCTTCACCCCCGCTTGCGGCGGGATGATGGCGCAATCCCAACCATTTCAGGTTACTAGCCAGCCTCTGGAGGCTGGTCTAGGCTCTCATCAATGCCATCAGAGGGGATGCACACTTGGCTTATATGGACAATCGGAATGTCAGCCTTGCCGCTGGCGTGGTCATCGGCGGCATAGGCGCCTATCTCGGCTTCGAGCAGGCCGCCGCAACCGGCGTCAGCCCGATACTAGGCGCATTGATTTTCGGCGCAGCCGGCTTTGTCGTTGGTATGGCGGGCGCCTTCATCTTCAAGTCGATTGCCCAGTTTGCCGTGTTTCTCGTGCTCATCGGCGCGATCGTCTACTTCGCGCAGGATCCAATCACACAGATGACCGGCATCAATCCAGTTGATGCCGTGCTGGGTATCCTGCGGGATTTTGGCATTGCGATTGGTGATGCAGCGAGCCAGCCACCGGGCGAGTAAGGCGCTACTTCACCCAGTCTGGTTTGCGCTTGTCCAAGAAAGCAGAAAGTCCTTCACGGCCTTCATCACTCGCTCGGCGCGATGCGATGCGTTTTGCCGTTTCATGGCTAAGCCCCTGATTGACTTCAAGGCCGGCCAGATCAAGCACGAGCCGTTTGGAATCACGAATGGCTCCGGGCGCTGCCTGCATGGCGAGGTCCGCGAGATGCTCTTCCATGGAGGTCAGCTGCGCCTGATCTTCCACGACATATTGGACAAGGCCAATCTTCTCCGCAAAAGCCGCATCGAAGCTCTCGGCCGAGACAAACAGCGCCTTTGCCCAACGAGGTCCGATCGCAGACATCACGAACGGGCTGATGGTGGCTGGTGTCAGGCCAAGACGCACCTCGGAGAAACGGAACTTGGTGTCCGCCATCGCCACGGCGATGTCGCATGCCGCGACAAGACCAGCTCCGCCGCCCATCACAGCGCCATGGACAAGCGCCACTGTCATCTGAGGCAGGTTTGCGAGCTTCCTAAGCATCTCCGCCAGCTTGAAGGCATCCTGTTCGTTTTCGTGACGCGTGTAATCGGCTGCGGCTTTCATCCACGCGAGGTCAGCTCCGGCTGAGAAGCTTGGCCCGTTGCCGCGCAGGATAACCATGCGAATGTTTTCCTGCTCCTCGAGGGTTTCGAGTGCGTCCGACAGTTCTTCGATGACCAGGGCATTGAACGCATTATGACGCTTGGGGCGATCCAGCGTGATGACGGCGATGCCGCCCGGGGTCGCGTCCAGATTGATCGTCTCATACTCGTCCATGTGGTCCTCCTGATTTATCGGCAACATAATCACGCTGGTCACGCAGGGAAACGGGGGTCAACCAGCTTCCTCTGCCACCCGATAGTGGCTGTCGCGTCGGAGAGCTGGCTTCTCGACAAGGTGCCACAGCAGATAACTGGCTGCGAGCACGGCAAAGATCACGACCGCAAGAAAACCGGCAAACGGAATTGCTGCGAATATGCCTGCCATGATGAAGACCTGAATGATCGGGAAATGCGTGATGTAGAGGCCGTAACTGATATCGCCGAACCTTGCGGCACGAAAAGCAGGACCGGGCGCAAAAACGACAAAAGTGATCATGCCTACCAGCCCGGCCGCTCGCAGCGGCTCAAGCGTCGGGTGCACGAACGAAGCGGCCATCAAGCCGGCGCCCACGACCCCGAAATGCACGGCCTTTGATTTGCCCATTCCCCACAACTTCCACAGCACCATGCCGCTGGCGAAATAGGCCCTCTGCCCCGGTAACTGGCGTGCGAGCTGAGGCGCCAGCGGGTGGTCAAGATAAACCGGGATCAGGAGGCGCCAGGCTTCGCCCGCGACATAGATCAGCAGGAGCGGTGCCCACCATGCCCGGCCGAATGGGCGCAGGATAACCGCGAGGATGGGCAACGCCATGTAGAACATCACTTCGATCTTGAGTGTCCAAAGCGCGCCGTTCACCTCGCTGAACGGGTTACCGGAAAACAGCCCTGGCAGGTCCGGCTCAAGAAAATTCAGGAAGACGAGATTGGCAGCGAGATATCGGCCGACCGCCTCGATATCAGACCAGCCCGTGACGAAGCCGCTGGCGATCGCCGGAATGAGGACGATAACCGCATAAGCCGGATAAAGCCGCCGCACGCGCTTGGCAGCATAATCGCCCAGGCCTCGTGAGCGCTCGAACGACCCGAAGACGAGCGCACCGGAGACAACGAAAAACCCCTGGATGCTGAGTTCGGCCATCTGGGCCAGCACGCGCTCGGTCATGCCCTGTGGTGCAACCGCTGTCAGTACCCAGGCGTGATAGACAAGCACGACAGCTGCGAAGAGCAGGCGCAGAAAATCAAAACGGTTGGCAGCCAGCGTCGGCCTCCCTCGGCAACTCGTTCGTTGCAAGCTGCTTTTACGTTGAAAATCAAGCGGCAGACGCGCTTTCATTCAGGTCAAAAGAAAGACCCGCTCCTCTCGGAACGGGTCTCAGGGTGCAAAGAAGGATCAGAACAAAGTCTGATTAGTAGGTGGAATCCGTCTCAACATCGACTTCAACGTCGGCGTTGGCGTCCTTGTCTTCCCACTCTTCCTTGGCGGCGGTGAGTTCGTCTTCAGTCACCGTGCCATCGGCATTCGCGTCCACCTGGATGAACTTGTCGGCAGCTTCCATGTCGGTCATCGAGCCGTCAGCCGTCTTGTAGCTGATGAATTCGGCTTCCGTGACGACGCCGTCTTCATTGGTGTCGATGTCGGCAAAGGCTACCATTTCGCCAGCTGAGGCTGCAAAGGCACCGGCTGCGGCGAGGGTGGAAATAATTGCGAAGCGTTTCATGGGTTTCTCCAATCTGTTTCGCGTCGAATTTCTGTGACGCACCCATAGAGACGCACAACCAGCCAGTTTTGATGCGTTACGAATCGGACATTGGCCTTAACTCATCGCAACATCCGCTGATATCCGAATGGAATCAGCGGCTTACGCTTTGATTAAAACTATTCAACCAATGCGTTTACATGCGGAACACGCCAAACCCACGCGGTTCAAACGGCGCGTTCAACGATGCCGACAATGCCAAGCCAAGCACACGACGCGTGTCTGCAGGGTCGATGATTCCATCATCCCAAAGGCGCGCGGTCGAGAAATAAGGATTGCCCTCACGCTCATACATGTCGCGGATGGGTGCCTTGAATGACTCCTCATCCTCGACGCTCCACTCGTCACCGCGTCGCTCAAACCCATCGCGGCGAACAGTCGCCAGAACCGAAGCAGCCTGCTCACCGCCCATCACGGAAATCCGGGCATTCGGCCACATGAACAGGAAGCGGGGCGAGTAAGCTCGTCCGCACATGCCGTAATTGCCGGCCCCAAAGCTGCCGCCCGTGACCACGGTGAATTTTGGCACTGAGGCGGTGGCGACAGCGGTCACCATTTTCGCCCCGTCTTTTGCGATGCCACCCGCTTCATACTTGG
>JAYZBJ010000184.1:0-11892 GCA_036338795.1 Pseudomonadota bacterium
GCGCAGCTTATCGGATGCTTTTTGCGAAAGAAGGTACGTTTAGTGAGCGCGTCGCAGATGCGGAAGAGACCTACAGCGATTGCGAGGAGCTGATGGAAATCATCGAGTTTATCCGCGCAAGCAAGAACCGGTCTCTCTGCCTGCCGGAATAGGTCGTGGAATGTCAAAACTTGGCATCATTTCCGGCTTGGGAAACCTCCCGGTCAGTATCGCGAGCGCCGCAGCCGAAAGCGGTCGAGACGTGTATGTTGTACGGCTCGCTGGGTTCGAGGAGCGTGCGCTCAGAGATTTCCCCGGCGAAACCATCGGTATCGGCCAGATCGGAAAAATTTCCGACCGACTGAAGCAGGAACAGTGCTCTGACGTCGTTTTGGCTGGCATCGTCAAGCGTCCGAATTTCTCTGACATTAAACTCGACATGCGCGGGGCGCGGCTGCTGCCGAAAGTGATCAAGGCCGCCAGAAAGGGTGATGACGCCCTGTTGCGTGTGATCCTGGAGTATCTGGAAAAGCAGGGCTTCAATATTGTTGGGGCAGAGGAGGCGGCAGCGAGCCTGAAAATGGGGCTGGGGCTTCTGGCAGGCCCGGACCCGGATGCTTCCCAGCTTGCTGATATCCGTAAGGCTGCCAACATTGCCGCTGAGATCGGACGTCTTGATATTGGTCAAGGCTGTGTCGTGGTAGATGGGTTGGTCCTTGCTGTCGAAGCGCAAGAAGGCACCGATGGTATGCTGGCACGAGTATATGAGCTCGACCCGGCGCTGCGAGGTACCGTGACGGCGCGCAAAGGCGTACTGGTCAAGCGACCCAAGCCCATACAGGAGCGCCGCGTCGATCTTCCGACAATTGGGCCAGCGACGGTGGAGAGCATCGCTAAAGCCGGATTGGCGGGCATCGGTCTCGAAGAAGAGGGCGCGCTGCTTATTGGGCGCGAGAGAGTAAAGGCACTGTGTGAGCAGCACGGCGTCTTCGTCTATGGATTTCCAGCAGGCTGGTTGTGATGGGCAAGACGGTCTTTCTCGTCGCCGCTGAACCTTCTGGTGACCTGCTCGCTTCGGAGATCGCTACGTCGATCAGGCATAAAATGCCGGACATCAGTATCAAGGGCATCGGTGGCCGTCATCTCGAACGGATTGGCATTGTTTCGCCGATTGATACATCGGAATTGTCCGTGGTTGGCCTCGTGGAGGGGCTGAAGATTTACAAGCGGGTCATCGAGCTGGCCGATCAGGCTGCAGATGAAATCATCAAAGCGAATCCTGATGTTGTCGGCTTGGTCGATTCGTGGGGCTACACACTCCGCGTCGCGCAACGCGTTCGTGAACGTGCGCCAGACATACCGCTTGTTAAAGTCGTCGGGCCGCAAGTCTGGGCCACGCGTCCAGGCCGCGCCAAGACGTTGGCGAAAGTCGTAGATCACCTTGTGTGCATCCACGCATTCGAAGCACCATTCTATGAGCCTTTCGATCTTCCCGTCACGGTAATGGGCAATCCGGCATTGTCCCGAGGGCATGTGGGGTCTCGGGTTAAGGGCCGGGAAGCGATTGGCGCATCCGACACCGACAAGGTCCTTCTTGTCCTGCCGGGCAGTCGGCGAGGTGAGATCGAGCATGTCGCTCCGGAGCTGATCGCGGCCGCCCGTCAGGCGAAAAACGCAATACCTGATCTGAAGGTGATCTTCAGTCCGTCTGACGATGTTGCCGCGCTATTCCAGGACAAATTCGGATCGCTAACAGAATGGGCTGAGATCACGAGCGGCGATGTTGATCGCTTCGACGTCATGGCTGCAGCGGACTACGCAATGGCTTGTTCCGGCACCGTCACGAGTGAACTTGCCTTGCAATCCACGCCATTTCTCGTCGGGTATCATACTGGGTGGATTACTTGGGCGTTGGCGCGCTTCTTCCTGTTCAAGCCGACCCATATAACCTTGTTGAACATCGCTGCTGATGACACTGAAGTTGTGCCTGAATTCGTTCAGACCAAGTTCAAGGCCGCAGATATGGCAAAGGTCGCCGTATCGATGCTGAATGACGAAAGCGCTCGTGATCAGCAGATAGCCGAGCAGAAAAAAGCCCTCGACCGAATGGGCGAGGGCGATCTTCATTCAGCAACGATCGCTGCCGCGACCTTGCTTGATTACATCGACTAGCGCTCGCTAACCGGAACGAAGCTACGCTTGGCTTCTCCCGTATAAATCTGACGCGGGCGACCAATACGTTGCGTTGGGTCTTCAATCATCTCGTTCAGCTGCGATACCCAGCCAACTGTGCGGGCAAGCGCGAAGAGAACGGTAAACATCTCAGTCGGGAAGCCCATCGCATCGAGAATGATGCCTGAGTAGAAATCGACATTTGGATAGAGCTTCTTCTCAACGAAGTACTCGTCCTCAAGTGCGATTTTCTCAAGTTCCATAGCGACTTTGAGGATCGGGTTGTCCCGAACACCCAGCTCGTCGAGGACTTCATGCGCGGTCGTCTGCATGACCTTCGCACGCGGATCGTAGTTCTTGTAGACGCGGTGACCGAAGCCCATAAGGCGGAACGGGTCATCCTTGTCCTTGGCGCGTTCGATGAATTCCGGGATGCGTTCAACTGAACCGATCTCGCGGAGCATATTGAGGCAAGCTTCGTTCGCGCCGCCGTGTGACGGGCCCCAGAGGCTGGCTACACCCGCTGCGATGGCAGCGTACGGGTGCGCACCGGACGAACCAGCGAGGCGAACTGTCGACGTGGACGCGTTCTGCTCGTGGTCAGCGTGGAGGATGAAGAACCGGTCCATCGCCTTCGAAAGGGTGGGGCTGATCTTGTAGTCTTCTGCTGGTACAGAGAAACACATCCGCAGGAAGTTTTCAGCGTAGGACAGGTCGTTGCGTGGGTTCACGAAAGGCTGGCCGATGGAGTATTTGTAGATGCGTGCAGCCAGCGTCGGCATTTTCGCAATAAGACGGATGGATGCGAGGCGGCGCTCCTCTGGGTCAGCGCTGTCCATCGAACTCGGATAGAAAGCAGACAAGGCGCCTACTGTGCCGGTGAGCATGGCCATCGGGTGGCTGTCACGCCGGAAGCCTTCGAAGAAGCGGTCCATCTGCGTGTGCAGAAGCGTGTGCTGAGTCACCTCCTTCGCGAACGACTTGAATTCGGTCTGCGTAGGGAGCTTGCCATTGAGCAGGAGGTAACAGACTTCCAGATATCCAGATTGGTCCGCAAGCTCGTCGATCGGATAACCGCGGTGAAGCAGAATGCCCTTATCGCCATCAATGAACGTAATCTGCGACTCGCAGCTGGCGGTTGAAGTGAAGCCTGGGTCAAGCGTGAAGACGCCAGCCTGACCGTATCGTTTCTTGACATCGACAACGTTTGGACCGTGAGTGCCGCTCAGGACTGGCAGCTCGTAGGTCTCGCCATTGATTTCAATTTTTGCCGTGCCGGCAGGTTGAGTCTTGTTGATCATGTCAGCCCTCTTAAACGTGTCCGCTATTCGCTCCCGGCTTCCGCCCGGGCGAGGTGAAAATCGATGCGCGCAAGAGTCTCGTCCCGTCCGAGCCACGCCATCACTGGCGCCAGATCCGGTGCCGGGAGCCCGCCCGTAAGTGCTGCGCGAATAGGTGGTCCAACCTGTCCGAACGACAGGTCGTGCGCCGAGCAGAAGGACTCCAATGCTTGCTGCAATGCCGTATCGCCCCATTCTGAAATGTTGGCAATGGTTTGCCGCAACATGGCCAGTCTTTGCAATGCGTCTCCGGAAAGGGCTTTGCGCGCTTTCTTGTTGAGATTGTCAGTGTTGGCCGTCCAGAAGAAGCGAAATGCCTCAGCGAGCTCGGGCAGGGTTGAGCCCCTGTCCTTCATGTCTGGGAGTGCCGCTGCGATCCGCTTCATGACCGTTTCATCAAGCGCGTCGCCGGCAATGTCCTTGAGCCAAGGAGTGAGCAATCCAAGCAGGCGTTCATGACCAGCTTGCCGAATGAAATGAGAATTCACGTCGTTCAGTTTTGCCAGATCAAGGCGCGCCGGAGCCTTGTTGATAGCTTCAAGAGTGAAGTGCTCGATGGCTTCGTCGCGTGTGAAGATCTCTTGGTTGCCGTGGCTCCAGCCGAGGCGGAGCAAGTATGCGCACATTGCTTCCGGCAGGTATCCCATATCGCGATAGGCCGTAGTGCTAAGTGCGCCATGACGTTTGGAAAGCTTTGCTCCGTCGTCGCCATGGATCATTGGAACGTGGGCAAACGTCGGCACAGGCCAGTCCATGCCCTTATAAATCGGAATCTGCCGAAACGTATTTCGAAGATGGTCGTCTCCGCGCACGACATGGGTGACACCCATATCATGATCATCAACCACAACAGCGAGCATATACGTAGGTGACCCGTCAGCCCGGAGCAGGATGAGGTCATCAATTTCGTTTGCGCGCACGCGGACTTCGCCTTGGACCTTATCATGGATGACCATGTCATCGCCGTCAGGCGCGCGCAGCCGTATCGTATAAGGTGCGCTTGTGTCTGCAGGCCCTGCGCCGTCCCGGTAAGGTGACCGGAATGGGGCGAGCAGCTCATCAGCTCTCGCCCGCAACTCATTTCGTTCCTGATCGGAGAGAGAGTCGTCCTTGAGGCGAGCCCTCGTAGCTTCACCTTCGTCGCGGCGAGATTGAAGGTCTTCGGGTGTCACGTAGCAACGGAATGCCGCGCCCTTCGCGACTAGGGCCTCGGCAACTTCGACGTGCCGCTCAGCCCGTTCGCTCTGATAGTAGATTTCGCCTTCGGCGGACAGGCCGAGCCAGCTCATCCCATCTAGGATCGCTTCCACGGCCTCCTTGGTAGAGCGGGCCTTGTCAGTATCTTCGATACGAAGCAGGAACCGGCCCTGATTGTGTTGAGCGTAAAGGTAGTTGAAAAGAGCAGTTCGAGCGCCGCCAATGTGCAACATGCCGGTAGGGGAGGGGGCAAATCGCGTAACAACCGTCATAAGTCAGACCAGTCCTGGGTAAAATTCGGGCAAATGCTTTCTGGTCGCCATCAACACGCTCATGCGGCTTCAGGCAAGGGTGTCGCTGATGTGGATACGATAGCGGTGTCCGACAATAGTCAGGGTGTTGGCCGGATCCGAACGCCCCTGTTGTTCGCATTGGGGCTGTGCGCGGGTGTAGTGGGGTACTTTTCGCTGCCGTTCGAACCGGCCCGATGGCATGTCGCCACGATAGTCGTTTTTGCGCTCCTCTCGTGGTGGATCCTTCGCAAATACTCGCTTGAGGTTCTGCCAAGAGGTCTGATCGCGGTTGTGTTGGGCGCGAGCTTCGGTCAGGCGATAATCAAGACCCATACAGATTTCAAACCGGCTCCGGCGCTGACTGCATCTATGGGACCGGTCATGATCGAGGGATGGATCACAAACGTTGAGCCTGGAAAAAATGGTGATCGCCTTCGCATACGGCTACACTCCGTTGCCAAGCAATCTACCGATACGATGCCGCGTTTGGTTCGGCTCACGCATTCCAATTCTCTTGAAGTAGAACCTGGACGATTTGTTCGGTGCTTCGCTGTTCTGCGTCCTCCGCCCCAGCCTGAATTCCCCGGAGATTATCCATTCAACCGGCAAGCCTTCTTCGAGGGGCTGGATGCTGTTGGCTACGTCATGGGGCGTTGTCGCGGTGGCGCTTTGGGCCCGAACCGTGACGCGGTGGCTGCCTTCGATGCGCATGTCGGCGGCTGGCGCAGGGCGCTGTCGCGTCATGTGCAATCAAGCGCCGGCGATAAAGCTGGCGGCTTCGCTGCCGCTCTTACATCAGGCGATCGCAGCTTCATGTCCCAAGCTGATATGGAAGCACTACGCCAGTCGGGGCTTGCGCACCTATTGGCGATATCCGGGCTACATCTCGGGATCGTCGGGGCTTTGGTATTCTTTGGTGTTCGCCGCTCACTTGCAGCGTGGGAATGGTTAGCATTGCGCATACCTGTCCAGAAACCGGCCGCCGCTTTCGGCATTATATCAACCGCCGCTTACCTGGTGCTCTCCGGCGCGAGTATTTCGACGCAACGCGCCTTCATCATGGCTTCAATCGCATTTCTCGCAATTCTCTTCGATCGTTCTCCGTTCAGCTTTCGAACGTTTTCGGTTGCAATGATGACCGTCATCATTCTGCACCCCGCCAGCGTCATGACGCCTGGATTTCAAATGTCATTTGCGGCGACCGGGGCGCTGATTGCGACTTATGAAGCGTGGTCTCGTAGAGACGCTGTACGAGGTAACATCAAGCCCCGAGGAATTGGGTTTGCGATCAAGTCTCTATGCGTGACGTCGTTGGTTGGTGCGGCAGCAACAGCACCATTCGCATTATACCACTTCGACCGCGTCGCGCCGCTTGGACTGTTCGCGAACCTCCTCGCAATGCCGATCTTTACGCTCATAAGTGCGCCTGCCGCCGCACTTTCACTCGTGCTTTGGCCCGTCGGTCTTTCAGATACCGCACTGGCTGTCTTGGGCTGGTCGCTGGAGCGGGTACTGGCCATAGCTCACTGGACTGCGGGTGATGGTAGCACTGGCCTGGAAATCGGGGAACCGCTTCCCGCCACGGTTCTGATATTGATGACATTGGGCCTCATCTATTCGTGCCTGCTTTCAGGCTGGAGACGACGGGGCGCGGCGGTTGTCTTGCTGGCGGCTATGTGCGTTCCAGCCACCGCACTGGCACCCGACGTCGTTTTGCACTGGTCGAGCTCGGGAGATGCCTACGTCATGGAGCGGCATGAAGGCGTGCAGCGCCTTGCAATGAGTAAAGGTGAAGGGCTGGCACCGCTCCACTATGCGGACCTGCACCGGAGCACTAACTGTAGAGTGTCGGGGTGTGCAGTAGACACGAGTGCAGGGAGAGTGCTGCTGGGCACGTCCAATTGGCTATCGCAGAACTGCGATCAATCAACATCGGTGTTGTTATCGCTCTCAGGAACCGACATCGCCTGTGCGTCGAACCCACACATAACGACCTGGAAAGATGTGGCGCGTGGCGGTGCAGTTACACTACTGAGAAGCGTGAATGGTGAGTTGATTGAGCGGCGACCCAAGTGTGGCCACCGCCCTTGGACGCCGTGCCTCGACCAGGCCAACTTCGACTAGTCGTAACGCCTCACAAGAGCCACGAGCCGCCCTTGAACCCTCACCCGGTCCGGGCCAAAAATCCGTGTTTCAAAAGCCGGGTTTGCTGCCTCGAGAGCTATCGAGGCTCCTTTCTTGCGGAGACGTTTCAGCGTCGCTTCTTCTTCATCAATCAAAGCGACGACGATATCACCCGTGTTGGCGTCTTCTGTCCGCTTGAGAATGACCAGATCGCCATCAAGAATGCCGGCATCGATCATGGAATCGCCTTTGACTTCGAGGGCGAAGTGATCATCTCCTTCCGGCAGGTCGCCAGGAGGACGAATCCGGTGGGTTTCATTCTGGATCGCTTCAATCGGCACACCAGCGGCAATACGCCCGAGAACTGGAATGGTATGCCTCGACATTGAAGGGGCTGGCCCTTCATTGCCGACAACGCTGGGGCGAAAAACCTGGCGGCCGCGAGGTGGCGCTGCCGGAGTGGCAGAATCAGGTAGTTTCAGAACCTCCAGTGCCCGGGCCCGATTGGCGAGACGCTTGATGAAGCCGCGCTCTTCAAGCGCCGTAATGAGTCGATGGATGCCAGACTTAGAGGCCAGGTTCAGCGCTTCTTTCATTTCGTCAAATGAAGGGGAAACACCATCCTGCTTGATCCTCTCATGAATGAAGAGGAGAAGCTCTTTCTGTTTCGTGGTCAGCACCTTGTGCCCTCCGAAGTCAACCGAATCTGTTCGCATATGTTCTACATGCGTTCTCGTTTCGGGTCAATCGTTGGACGTCAACCTTAATTCTCGACACATTTGCTCTCGATTGGCTGACTTCATCAGGCTTTCGCCAATCAGGAAGCGACGTGCGCCAGACTTCCTCAGTCGCTTGATGTGGGAAACCGTTGAAATGCCGCTTTCGGAAATCATCGACTTTTCTGGGGCAAGTTTGCTTGCAAGCCGCTCGGTTGTCGAAAGGTCGGTGACCATTCTCTTCAGGTCGCGATTATTGATGCCGACGAGTTCGCCCTGCAGCAGGTTTGCGCGCTCAAGTTCACCCTGGTCGTGAACTTCGACAATTACATCCATTCCGAGATCGTCGGCTGCGGAGATCAGCGTTGAAGCCAAGGCATCATCAACCGCAGAGAGGATTACGAGGATTGCATCGGCCCCGTACGCCCGAGCCTCAACTACCTGATATTCGTCTATCATGAACTCCTTGCGGAGAAGTGGAATGTCGACGGCTTGTCGGATGGCCTCGAGGTCGCCGAGTGAGCCTCCGAAGCTTGGTCCGTCTGTGAGTACAGACAGGCACGCGGCTCCCCCGCGTTCATAGTCACTGGCAATGTCTGTCGGATTTGCCCCAGGCAGGATTTCACCTGCTGACGGCGATTTTCGCTTCAGCTCGCAAATAAGCGCATTCTCGTCTGCGGCGGCGACACGAGCCAGTGCGGCCTTGAAGCCGCGTGGCTTAGGTGCCGTGCTGGCTAGGTTCAATAGTTCGTTGACCGACCGGGTTTGTTTTGAGGCAGCAACCTCATCGCGCTTGTAATCGATAATCTTGTCGAGAGCGGTCGCCATCAATTACCTCCGCCCATGGCTGATCTCACTTAGAAGGCTGAGAGTTTTCAGTGCCCTTCCGGTGTCGATTGAGTCCTGTGCCTGTTTGACGCCTTCTTCAAGAGTTTTGGTGAGGCCAAGAATATGCAGCCCTGCGGCTGCATTCAGACTGACAACATCCCTGAATGGACCGGGGCGTCCTTCAAAAAGATCGCGAATGGCGGCGGAGTTATGCTGCGGGTCGCCGCCCTCAAGAGCCGACAGGGGACTTGTGTCGAGACCGGCGTCGGCGGGCGAGATTTCCAATTGACTGACTTGTCCGTCCGACACTTCCATAATCGCGGACGGGCCGGCGATGGAAAGCTCGTCAATGCCATCGAGACCATGCACCACCCAGGCGCGTTTCACGCCCAGTTGGTTGAGAGTTTCGGCCATTGGCTGCAGCCAACGCGCCTCATAGACACCCAAAATCTGATGAGTCGCGTTTGCAGGGTTTGAAAGCGGCCCGAGAAGATTGAAGATTGAACGGATCCCAAGGCTCGATCGAACCCCGGCAACATGCCTCATCGCTGAGTGATGACTCCGAGCGAAAAGGAAGCCGACGCCTGTCTCTTCCACGCATTTGAGAAACGTCTCGGTCGAGATGTCCAGCTCTACACCGAGGGCTTCCAGAACGTCGGCAGATCCCGTCTTCGGAGGGACCGAACGATTGCCGTGTTTGGCAACTCTGCCGCCAGCAGCCGCAATGACGATGGCGCTAGCCGTCGACGTATTGAGCGAGGTCCAAGGCAGGCCGCCAGTGCCACACGTATCGAGCAACGGCCCGTCGATTGAAACCGTCCGGGCGTGCTGGCGCATCACCTTCGCGCCGGCGAGCAATTCATTCGATGTTTCGCCCCTGACAGCTAGCCCCATGAGGAAAGCCCCGGTCTGTTCCGGTCGTGCGTCGCCGGAGAGAAGCGTTTCGAATGCCGCTTCCAGTGTTGTGGCATCCAGCTCCTCGCTTCGAGCGAGGGCCTTGATGGCTTTGGCTAGAGGAACATCAGTCATGCCGGGCACCGGTCAGGATTGGAGGAATTGAAGCACGTCGGCGTAGATTGCTGGCGCCAGGACGAGGTCTCTATGGCCGAGCTCGTTGTCTTCGACGAGGAGTGCATTGTCGAGTTGCTCAGCCAGTCGACGAATACTGTCGAGTGGGCAGCTTTCGTCAGCTTGGGACCCAACGAGCAATATCCGCCCGGCAAATTTGTCGAGCACTTCAACAAGGTCTGGTCCGTCAAGCGGAAGCCCGGTTCGTTCTTCAAAGATTTCATAAGCACGCGATATTTCTGCGTCTTGAGACCCTTCTTCGCGCCACCGCGCCGCCCGATTGCGGCCTGGACCAGAAACTGGAGGGGCGATCAGAACGAGATTATTCACTCTTGCGCCATTTTTGATTGCGGAAGCCACAGCGAGGCAGCCGAATGAATGCGCAATAACGGTGTCGACCGGTCCGAGCGCGTCGCAGACCGCTTGCACTGCCTGTCCGGCATAAGGCCATGAGCAATTTTCGACATTCCGGGCTGCGCCATGGCCGGGCAGGTCCATTAGCAGGAGAGGGCGGCCGTTCTGCAGAAAATTCAAAGCAAAAGCGCGCCAAACGCGATGGCTATCGTCCCAACCGTGGACAAACAATGTCGTCTCAAATCCGTCGCCCGCTCGCCACACCGGAACCGTCGAGTCGGGGCCTTCGACATCGAGTCTGGTTTCAGGCGGCAAAAAATTCTGACCGGGTGCAGCCGATGGCGCGAACGGTTTCAGCTTGTCCAGCAGATCCAGTGCTTTTTGTTCCAGGTCAGAATCGGTCATGTCAGTGCGACGAAGTTTTTGATCAATTCGTGTCCATGCTCGGTCTTGATCGATTCCGGGTGGAACTGGACACCGAACACTGGGCGACTGGCGTGATGTACGGACATCACTTCTCCGTCTTCCGTCCATGCATCGGCGACAAGTGTTTCCGGCACGCGCTGATACGGAATTGCGAGTGAGTGATAACGAACGACGTTGAAATGCTCGGGCAGGTTCTTGAACAGGCCTGACTGAGCCGTTCGAATGCGAGAAATCTTGCCATGCAGAATGTCTTGGGCGTGCACGACAGGTTCGCCCATGGCGTCGCCTATCGCTTGATGCCCGAGACAAACGCCCAGAATGGGCAGATCGTCGGGAGCGGACTTTACGATGTCAATACAAATACCGGCTTCGCGCGGTGTGCAGGGACCGGGAGAAAGTACGATCCCACTCGGTTTCAGGGCCAGCGCAGCTTCGACATCGAGTTCATCATTGCGAATCACTCTCGTGCGCCCGCCCGCCTGTTCGATGTAGTGAACGAGGTTCCAAGTAAAGCTATCATAGTTGTCGATAACGAGGATCATTGGTCGAACTCGTATAGCGAGGCCATCTCGGCGGCTTTTCTCAGGGCGCCAGCCTTGTGGACAGTCTCATCATATTCGTACTGCGGCTGACTATCGAGAACGACACCGCCGCCCGCCTGGATATGGATTTGGCCATCCTTGAGCACAGCCGTTCGCAGGGCGATGCAGGTGTCCATGTCGCCATTCCAGCCGAAATATCCAACAGCGCCGCCGTATATGCCGCGCCGGGACGTTTCCAGTTCGTCAATGATCTGCATGGCGCGAATTTTTGGCGCGCCTGACACCGTGCCCGCGGGCAACCCAGCGAGAAGGGCATCGATTGCATCGAGTCCCTCTCGAAGGTTTCCTTCAACATGGCTGACGATGTGCATGACGTGGCTATAACGCTCAACCACGAACTGTTCGCTGACTTCGACCGATCCGTAATCTGCGACCCGTCCGACGTCGTTGCGCCCCAGATCCAGCAACATGAGGTGCTCGGCGCATTCCTTTTCATCGGCCAGCAGGTCAGCGGCGCGACGAGCGTCTTCAATGGGGTCGCCAGACCGGGGGCGCGTGCCCGCGATTGGACGTATCGCGACGCGTCCCTCGCGAAGTCGCACCAGAATTTCCGGACTGGAGCCGACGAGGCGCACATCACCCAAGTTCATGTGGAACATGAAAGCGGATGGGTTGAGCCGCCTCAAGGCACGATAGAAGCTGATTGATTGTCGCTTGTAAGGTGCCGAAAAACGCTGGCTTGGGACGATTTGGAAGGTATCGCCATCGCGTGCGTATTGAACCGCGCTTTCGACCATTTCGAAGTAACGCTCCTTCGAGGTGTTCGATTCGAACACGAGCTCGTCAGATGGCC
>JAYZBJ010000185.1:0-13642 GCA_036338795.1 Pseudomonadota bacterium
CCAATGTCGATACGGACATGATTATTCCCAAGCAGTTCCTGAAAACAACGGAACGGGAAGGGCTTTCATCAGGTCTGTTTTTTGAACTCAAAACGAAGGCGAATGGTGCGCCCGATCCCGACTTCGTGCTGAACCAGCCAGCTTTTAAAAACGCCGGAATACTGATTGCGGGGGATAATTTTGGCTGCGGCTCGTCACGCGAACATGCGCCCTGGGCCCTGCTCGACCAGGGCATCACCTGCGTCATCGCGCCGAGCTTTGCGGATATCTTCCATAATAATTGCTACAAGAACGGCATCCTGCCGATCCAGCTCCCCATCGAGACCTGTGAAGCCCTCGCCAATCAGGCTGGCGGCGCAAATCATAGATTCACGGTGGATCTTGCCCGGCAGATCATCTCGACGCCCGATGGTGAACAGATACCCTTCGACGTCGATCAGGGACGCAAGGCCAATCTTATGGAAGGTCTAGACGAGATCGGCGAAACACTTACCGCCGAAACCGCAATCGACCAGTTTGAAACGCGCCGGCGCACTTCGATGCCCTGGCTTGAAACGGAGGCGGGCTGAGCCCGTTAGATGGATATGAAACGCTCTATCTTCCTCGCCTTGATCGCTTGCCTGATGGCCACGGGCTGCGCAACAGACGTCCTCTCGACCCAACCGGAAGTCGATATCGACCCCGAAAAGGTCGATAATCCCGACTACATGCCCGCTGAGTCCTGACCACGCAGCGCGCTTACCCCCTCATCCAAAATTCAAACTCAAGTGACTGGTGACATGACACAGACCCTCCTCCTGCTACCCGGCGATGGCATCGGCCCCGAAGTCACTGCGGAGGCACGCCGGGTGCTTGAGCTTGTAGCGCCGGATGTGGCGATTGAGGACGGGCTAGTAGGTGGCGCGGCAATTGATGCGGAGGGCGATCCGCTAACCGATGAGACCCTCGAACGCGCCCGGCGCGCCGATGCGATCCTTCTGGGTGCCGTTGGTGGACCCAAATGGGCTGACGCGCCCCGCGACAAGCGGCCGGAAATGGGTCTCCTGAAAATCCGCAAGGGTCTCGACGTGTTTGCCAACCTGCGGCCAGCCTATTGCTTTGAAGCCCTGGTCGATGCCTCAAGCCTGAAGCGCGATCGCGTCGAAGGGCTGGACCTGATGATCGTTCGCGAACTGACCTCGGGCGTCTATTTTGGCGAGCCACGCGGTATCGATACCGACGAGAACGGCGTGCGCCGCGGCTACGACATGTCGATCTATACAGCACCCGAGATCGAGCGCGTGGCCCGCGTCGCTTTCGAAATTGCACGCGGCCGGAGCGGGCGTGTCTGCTCTGTCGAAAAGTCCAACGTTATGGAAAGCGGCCATTTCTGGCGGCAGGAAGTGACCGCACTTCATCAGGCCCATGGCGAGGGTGTCGAGCTGTCTCACATGCTCGCCGACGCCTGCGCGATGGAGCTCGTGCGCAACCCGAAGCAGTTTGACGTGATCCTTGCGGACAATCTGTTTGGAGACCTCCTATCGGACGAAGCCGCCATGCTGACCGGTTCGATTGGCATGCTGCCTTCGGCGAGCCTCGGCGTGGAAGGCACACCCGGCCTGTTTGAACCCGTTCACGGCTCGGCACCGGACATTGCCGGCAAGGGTTACGCAAACCCTTGTGCGGCGATCCTTTCGCTGGAGATGGCGCTGCGCTGGTCCCTCGCCCGCCCCGATGCAGCTGACCGCGGCATGAAAGCGGTCTCGCATGCCCTGAAGGCAGGCGCACGGACACGTGATCTCGGTGGTGAGCTCTCCACGAGCGACATGGCCGACGCGATTATCGACTGCCTTTGAGGACAACGCCTAGCTGTAGTCGGCGATCCGGCTCATCAGCTGGCCCCGGAACTCGAAGAAGCTTGCGCCGCGCACCTTGATCGTTTCGCCGGCTTTGACGCCGTTCGGCAGGTCCACTGCAGCCTTGCCCTCAAATTCGATTTCGGCGGCGGCTTTGCCCGGTCCGATAACGAGACTGACGAGCTTTTGGCGGCGGTAGGAGAAGGCATTGCCCGACAGCGTCGCGACCTCGCCCATCTTCTCGCGGCCCTCCAGCGTCATCGTCTGGCCGGAATTGGAAATATTCTCGAACACGACGTCTTCCGTGACGCAGTCGAGCATCCCCTCGATGTCTCGGGAATTGTAAGACTTGATATACTTGGAAATGACGTCTTCGATCAGGATCGTCTCCATCGCTCATGCGTTACAGGTTGCGCACTCAACATTTGCCGAAAGTGCATTACATCTGGTTGAAATCCAAGCCTGAGACTGCGGCGCGGCCATGCGGGCTGCTGACGCAGGTGAGATTTAATTGAGAAGCGGCCTGTTCTCGGCTATTCGGGCGCTTCCGCAAAAGGATGATCAATATGTCACTCAAAGTCGCAATCGTCGGTGCCACTGGGAATGTGGGACGCGAACTCCTCAACATTATGGATGAGCGCGATTTTCCGGCGGACAAGGTCTTTGCAGTTGCATCGCGCCGTTCGGTTGGCCGCGAAGTCAGCTACGGCGACAAAACCCTGAAATGCCAGGCGCTTGATGACTTCGACTTCTCACAGGTCGACGTCGTGCTCATGTCTGCTGGCGGCACGCTGTCGAAGGAGTGGTCAGAGAAGATCGGCAAGACAGGCGCCATCGTCATCGACAACTCGTCAGCATGGCGCATGGATCCGGATGTGCCGCTGGTGGTGCCTGAAGTGAACGGCGAGGATGTCCTCGGCTATTCCAAGAAGAACATCATCGCCAATCCGAACTGTTCGACTGCCCAGCTCGTCATGGCGCTGAAGCCGCTGCACAATGCGGCGAGCATCAAGCGCGTTGTCGTGTCGACTTACCAGTCGGTGTCCGGCTCCGGCAAATCTGGCATGGACGAGCTCTGGAACCAGACCAAGGGCATCTTTGTCAACGACACCCCTGAGCCTGAAGAGTATCCGCGCCAGATTGCCTTCAACGCGATCCCGATGATCGGCTCCTTCCTCGACAACGGCTTCACCGACGAAGAAGCCAAGATGTGGAACGAGACCCACAAGATGATCGACCCGGACATCAAGCTCACCGTGACCTGTGTGCGCGTGCCGGTCTTCGTTGGTCACTCGGAATCGGTGAACATCGAATTCAACGAAGCGATCACGCCAGAGCAGGCCCGCGAAGTTCTGCGCAATTTCGATGGCGTCCAGGTGATCGATAACCCGGAAGAAGACCAGTACATCACGCCGGTCGAGTGCGCTGGCGAGTGGGCGACCTTCGTTTCCCGCATCCGCAAGGACGACACCGTCGAGCACGGCCTGTCGCTTTGGGTGGTCGCCGACAACCTGCGTAAAGGTGCGGCGCTGAACGCCGTCCAGATCGCGGAAGAGCTGATCAAGCGCGGCGTGCTGAAAGCTGACACCGTGAACGCCTGATCCTGTACAGTTGTAAGCTGTAAGCAGCTTGCCTTTTCCCCAGCTTTGCCCGACCCTCAGCGGTCTGACAAAGCTGGGGTTTTTCATGAAAGCTATTGTAGCAGCCGGCCTCCTGGCCGCTCTGGGCGTCTCTGCATGCGGCGCCAAACTGGCCGAGGCGGACAACAAGGTTGCGCCTGAAGCATCTGCCGACCGCGTCGAGGCGCATGTGCGGTTCCTCGCCGATGACCTGCTAGAAGGCCGTGAGGCCGGCAAGCGCGGCTATGATCTTGCTGCGCTCTATGTTGCTGAACAATATCGCAGCCTCGGTCTGCAGCCGGGCGGCACGGACGGGTCTTACCTCCAGCCAGTACCTTTGCTGAGCTATGAACTCGACCAGTCAGCCGATAACAGCCTTTCCGTGACAGATGGTGGGGACCTCTCATTCGAGGAGGGTAGCGACTATCTTCTGTCAGCATCCTCCCAGGTCGAGACCGGTAGCGTGGAAGCGCCAGCCGTGTTCGTTGGTTACGGATTCACAGCGCCCGATGGCAGCAGAGATGACCTCGCCGGCGTCGACCTTGAAGGCAAGATTGCCGTCATGTTCCGCGACTCGCCAAAATCCTTGAACACCGAAGAACGCGCCCACTACACGTCTACGGCCTACAAGCGGATTTCCGATGCCGGCGCTGTCGGCGTCGTGGTGCTCTATCATCCGGTGGCGCAAGAGCGGTACTCCTTCGAACGCCGCGCCGCCATGGCCCGCATGGGCCGCGCCTCGATGACGTGGATCGACGCCGACGGAACACCATTCACCACCGCTCCAAACATCCAGGCCTCTGCCGTCATGAGCATGAACGGCGCACGCAAGCTGCTCTCAGCGGCGGGCAAGGACTTCGACACACTAGTTTCTGAAACCGAAACCGGTGTGGACCCTTTCGAGTTGGGCCTGACGCTAAAAATCGAGGCGACCAGCAAGCATCGGAAACTGTCTAGCCCGAACGTCGCTGCGGTTCTTCCAGGCACAGACGAGACGCTCAGCGACGAATATGTCGTCCTGTCGGCACACCTCGACCATGAAGGCGTGAAGCAGAACTTCAATCCTGAGGAAGACACCCTGTTTAACGGCGCGATGGATAACGCCACGGGCACATCTGCCCTGCTCGAAGTGGCGCGACTCATGACCGCCAACCCGCCCAAGCGCAGCATCGTCTTCGTCGCCGTCACCGCAGAAGAAAAAGGTCTCGTCGGCTCCGATTACTACGCCCGCTTTCCGACTGTGCCCTCGCAAAGCGTAGTTGCGAACGTCAATCTGGACATGCCAATCATGACCTACGAATTTGATGATGTTGTCGCTTTCGGCACGGAGCGCTCCAACCTGTTTGCGCCTGTTCAACAGGCCGTGGAATCGGCTGGCCTCACCTTGAGCCCGGATCCGAACCCGGACCTCGGCCTGTTCACGCGCTCGGACCACTATAGCTGGGTAAAGCAGGGCATCCCGCCGACCTATCTCCTGCCCGGCCACAGCAATGGCGGAAAGGAGGCACAGGCAAAGTTCCTCGCTGAGGATTATCACCGGCCATCCGACGAAGCTGACCAGCTGAACTACAATGCCCTGGCGCGCTTTGCAGCGGTCAAGGCGGACATCGCCACCAGCATTGCCAACATGGATGAACGACCAGCCTTGAATGAAGGAGATTTCTTCGGAGAGCTTTTCGGCAATTCAGCGCAATAGCAGAAGAAGGTGCAGAGCTTTTCTAAAAGGACCACCCGATCAGCACGAAACGGGTAGCCACGGGACGAAAGGCGCACTAACTGCCGCGCAATGACGTCGGAAACTCGCCTCGGACTCCTCAGCGCATTTGGCGCTTACCTGCTCTGGGGCGGGCTCCCCTTATATTTCCGTGCGCTTGAACATATCGGCCCGGTCGAAATGCTGGTGCACCGCATCCTATGGGGACTGCCGACCGCGATCATATTCGTGATCGTTGCAAAAAGATGGAAAGAGCTGCGTTCGGTCGTCACCCCGCAGCGTGTCGCCTTCCTTGCAATTTCAGCGGCGCTGATCGGAACGAACTGGCTGGTCTATATCTGGGCGGTTTCAGCTGAACGCGTGACGCAGGCCAGCCTCGGCTATTTCATGAACCCGCTCGTCAGCGTGCTCATCGGCATGGTGTTCTTCTCCGAAAAGCTGCGCCCTGCACAATGGGTCGCCATTGCGGTCGCAACAGCAGGCGTCGCGGTCATGGCTTTCGAACTGGGACGCCTGCCCTGGGTTTCGCTGGTGCTTTGTTTCTCTTTTGCGGCATACGGCGCGGTCCGCAAGAAAATCGCGGTCGACAGCCGTATCGGATTCGCCGTCGAGACCGCCATCCTGTTCCCGATCGCCCTGGCCTGGCTCACATGGTTCCAGCAGACCGGCCAAGGCGGCTGGGTTGGCGATTATGGCTGGGACTGGCTGACCCTTCCAATTGCCGGGCCGATCACTGCCGTCCCGCTGATCCTGTTTGCGCTCGCGGCCAAACGCCTCAAGCTCGCGACGATTGGCATGATGCAATACATGACACCGACGCTGCAGTTCCTGATTGCGGTGCTCCTGTTCCGCGAACCGTTCGGTACAGTCGATGCTGCAGCCTTCGGCCTGATCTGGACGGCGCTATTCATCTTCACGACCGACAGTGTCATGGGGGAACGTAAAGCGCGCCGCCTGGCACGCGCCGCCAGCCTCGCTGAATAAAAATATCCCGGCAACGTGAGGGAGACGGTGCCGGGACGAGTGAGCTTGCATGAAGTTGGAAATCCAATTTCGCGTTTCAGACAGCAACTCGCATGCCAGTTCGCGCACGGGGAGAGAAAACGCGTCCTCGCACAGCGAACGCGCGGGTTCGTTCTCAGATTAGAAGGCGCTAGAATTCGGGTCGGTCACCAGAATGCGGCCAGAACGTTTCTGGAATGTCGTCAGAACGTCACTCAGAGACATCCATACAGCGCGTCGACTAGCCTGCGTGCTCGTGGATCACCCTGCAGATAGCTTGACTGCCTGTTCATGACATAGGCGGCCGACAAATGCCGGTCAGGGTCGCCCAGCGCCAGCGATCCACCCCACCCTGAATGAGCCAGCGTCTCCGGATTCGGCCCATATATGTTGAGATTATTACGCATCACGCCAGCCGCAAACTCGGTCACGAACGGCAAAACAAGGTCCTGACCAATCACTTGGCGGGCGGTCAGCCTGCCAAAAGCATCCTCCGGAATCAGCTGGTCAACGCCAAGCTTTCCACCATTTGCATACAGCCCGTACAGCATTGCCATGGCCTTAGACGATCCGTGTCCATTTGCGGAAGGTATCTCGATATTCCGCCAGGCCGCGCCTCCGCGACTGGGCGAAGCCCATTTCGTCAGAAAAGCTACCTTGTTGTATTCATTCAATTCGCCGAGTTGAGGCATCTCACGTGGCCGCATGATTTCTGCGACGCGTCCGTGTTCCTCCTCGGGAAGTCCGATGTGAAAGTCGATCGCATTCGGCGCACAAATCTCTTCGCGCAGGATCGTGCCGAGGCTACGCCCGGTCAGCCGTTGACCGATTTCGCCGACAAGGTAACCCCCGCTCGGGGGATGATAACCAGGGGCAGGGCCCGGTTCCCACCGCGGCTCTGTATCGGCCAATGCAGCAGCGAGCGCTGGCGGGTCCAGCCACATGTCCGGGTCGATCGGATCCTTGAAACCTGGCAGTCCGGCCTGATGCGACAACACCTGACCGATTGTAATGTCCTGTTTCCCTGCTGCTGCAAACTCCGGCCAGAAAAGACTTACCGGGGTTTCGTATCCATCCGGTGCCTCGCCGATGATGCGGGCCACGACGAGCGCCGCGACGCCCTTGGTCGTCGAATAAACCGGCACAATCGTGTCTTCATCCCACGGCTTCGTCTTGTCCCGATCGGCAAAACCGCCATGAAGATCCACGACGACCTCACCATCGAGGATCGCAGTGAATCCTGCGCCCAGCTCTTCCCCCGCAGAAAATGTTTCTTCGAACACATCCAGAACCGGCTCGAATCCAGGCGCCACAAGAGTTTTAAAAAACGTCATACAGGCTGACCTTCGGTTGTCGTCTTACTGAATTATCGACGTGGATAGCGTCTTGCGCACTCGCTCATCAACGTAGTCTGCGAAGATTTCCGTTGCGCGCAGCCAGTCAAACGTTTCACCCATGTCAAAACTGTTCTGCCCGTCGAGGTTATAACGCGCCTGAACGCACAGGGACGGCGATGCTGCACCGGTCACAATAGAGTAGCCACGAGGCTCCACCTGCGTGTTGTAGTCGTTGGCAATCCGTACGGCATCTTCAAATCCAAGTCCCGGCACAGACTTGCACGTGCGGATGAGGACGACCACGCAAGAATAATCACTCATATCGCATTGCCGCATGGTCGCGACGAAACTTTGCTCGCCCAACGCGCCTCGCACCACAGGCGTGCCTGACAAGAGTGCCTTGTCGAGTTGGGTCGCCCCTCGCTTCTCCAGCTCCCTCGCCACTTCATTCATGGTCGCCGGCAGAGCAGACGCCACCGACAAACTGAACTGTGAAAATACCAACGAACCAATCAGGCAAATCAGACGAGTCATGGACACTCCCTAGTTACCTGAAGAATTAGTAACCTTACGGCAGTCCGTCGAGGAAGGTTGTCAGTTCGCATGGCTGGCGCTTAAACGCAGAACCAAGACAGAATGACAGGAGAGAATGATGACGACCCAGACCACCCATCGCCCGCGCCGCTCCTGCCTCTACATGCCTGGCGCCAATCCTCGCGCTCTGGAGAAGGCGAAGACACTCGCTGCGGACACTCTGATCCTCGACCTCGAAGATGCAGTGGCGCCTGATGCAAAGACGGAAGCGCGCGAAACGGTATGTTCTGCCGTGAAAGCCGGTGGATATGGCAAGCGCGAGGTGGTGATCCGTGTGAATGGTCTCGACACCGAGTGGGGTCTTGATGACATGAAAGCGGCAGTCGAGGCTGGTCCTGACGCAATTCTCGCTCCCAAGGTCATCGATGGCGGCGACATTGACCGTCTGGATGACGCAATGTCACGCGCCGGCGCGCCCAAGGAAATGGGTCTCTGGGTGATGATCGAAATGCCCAAGGCCATCCTGAATATCATGGATATCGCTGAAGCCGCGGGCCGGACGCGCATGTCTGCCTTCGTGATGGGCACAAATGATCTCGCTAAGGAACTGCGCGCCGTAAACGATGCAGATCGCGCGGCCTTCCAGACTTCACTCGGTATGACCCTAGCCGCAGCGCGGGCATATGACATCGTGGCGATTGATGGCGTCTATAACGACATTTCAAATGCCGAGGGACTCGAAAGCGAAGTCCAGCAAGGCCGTCTTCTTGGCTTTGACGGAAAGACGCTGATCCATCCGTCGCAAATTGAAATCACCAACCGAATTTTCGCGCCCGAGGAAGCCGCAGTCGAACAGGCTCAGGATGTTATTGCCGCGTTCGCCGACCCGGCGAACAAAGGCAAAGGCGTGCTCAAGGTGAACGGCAGGATGACAGAGTTGCTGCACTTGGAAGAGGCAAAACGTATCGTTGCCGTCGACCAGGCTATCAAGGCGATGGAGGCCGCTTAAATGACTTACATCCTGTTACACCACACGGGCTGCTCTACTTCACGCAACGGCCTCGCGCGGCTTCAGGCGAACGGGATTGAGCCAGTGATTCGCAAGTACATGAATGCAGGCGAAGCGCTGACGACTGAAGAGTTGAAAGATATCGCAAAAAAGATGGGCAACGCGTCGCCGCGCGCCTTTCTGAGGGAGAAGGATGCGAAAAAGTTCGATATCCCGGACTCACTGAGCGATGAAGAACTCTACGCCGCCATGGCTGACAACCCGAAGCTGATTCAGCGACCCATCGGCATCAAGGGCGAGAAGGCGGTACTTGGCCGACCGGTCGAAAAGCTGCTGGAAATCTGAAAGTAGACGCCCGACCGGTGAAATTTCACGGAAAGTGTAAGCGCTAAAGAAAAGCTGGTGTGAGACAGCTAGGATCATGACGATCCTGCTTTTCATCGCATCGGCTCTTCTCGGGCTATCATTGCTCCTGTTCTTCGGACCAGCATTCGCCATGTTCGGCTGGCCGGGTGTGCGTGACGCGCTCAAACGCCCTGAGGGCCGCATCGTAGGCGGTGCGCTTACGACGGGTATGGCAGTGCTGCTTTTTGCCCCGGTCGCCGCTTCTACCTTGATTTCGGGAGAGAAGGCAGTGCAGGTGGTCGCTGCAACAGTAATGGGGCTGTCCTTCGCGTAGGATCGGCAGCCCCGGCAGAGCGACCGAGGGCAAGCATGACCAAATCGAATCCGGGCCATTATTTCGAGGATTTCAAACCCGGCATGGAGCTCATCCATGCAACACCGCTGACGGTTTCCGCTGGAGATATTTCCCTCTACCGCGCGCTGACCGGCAGCCGTCATGCCCTCTATTCCGCGGAGACGTTTGCCAGGGCAAACGGCTTCCCGTCCCTGCCAGTTGACCCCCTTCTCGCCTTCCATGTCGTCTTCGGGAAGACCGTGCCCGACATCTCCCTCAACGCTGTTGCCAATCTTGGTTACGCCGACGGGAAGTTTCTGAAGGACATCTATCCTGGCGATACGCTGACCGCGATCTCCGAAGTGATCGGCATCAAGGAAAATTCAAACGGCAAGACCGGTGTGGTCTGGGTCCGCACGCGCGGCGAAAACCAGAATGGCGAGACGGTGCTGTCCTATGTCCGCTGGGTTATGGTCAACAAGAAAGACCCAGCGAACTCAGCCCCCGAACCCGTCGTGCCTGACCTGCCTGACGCTGTTGCGGCTTCTGCTCTGACGGCACCATCCTACGATGACTGGGACAGCGCCTTGGCAGGCTCGGAATGGCGTTATGGCGACTATGCGATCGGCGAGAAAATCAACCACGTCGACGGCATGACCGTCGAAGAGGCTGAACACCAGATCGCGACCCGACTCTACCAGAATACCGCGAAGGTTCACTTCGATGCCCACGCGCAGAAAGATAGCCGGTTTGGTACACGCCTGATCTATGGGGGTGTCGTGATTTCCATCGCACGGGCCCTTTCATTCAACGGGCTTGAAAGCGCTGCGCAGGTTCTGGCCATTAACGCCGGCACGCATGCCGGGCCACTGTTCGCAGGCGATACGATATATGCCTGGTCAGAAGTTCTCGACAAGGCGGCCCTGAACGACACGACGGGCGCTCTCCGCTTGCGGCTTGTCGCGGCCAAGGACCAGCCCTGCGATGGCTTCCCGCTGCGTGGTGACGAAGGAAAATACGCGTCCGGTGTCATACTGGACTTCGATTACTGGGTGGCCATCCCCATCTGATCGCGCGTCATGATCAATCTCCTCGAAGGTATTTCCCTGTTCGGCGTCGCGATTGCGACGATGCTCATGGCCGTCGCGAGCCTTCTTGGCACGATGACGATCAAACAGCTTGTCGATCTCGGACACGTCGATGCCCGTGTCCTCTGCAACCTGACAGGCATTATTGAACCTCGCGAACTTCAGGATGTTTTCGGACCGCCGACCATGAACCGTGTCTGGCATGGCCTGACACTGGTCGACATCGAACGCGAACGACGCCCTGCCGGCTTTCTCGTCAGCGACGACAGAGTCGACTGGCTATCCATCGCAATTGCATTCCTTGCCCTGTTCTGGCGTCACCCCGTAGCGGACCTTCTACTTATCGTTGCCGCAGTGTCACAGATTGCAGGCTGGGTGCTGGCTTCGCGCCTTCCGAAGTAGATTTCGCTTTCTCTCTCCACCGTCCTTCCCTACATGACGAGACCATGAAGGTCTGGAAGATGAACGGTGCAGGCAATGCCTTCGCGATCTTTGATGCGCGAGACAGGAAGTTCGCGCCCGATGAAACGCGTATCAAGGCAATTGCCGAACAGATGAAGGCCGATCAAGTCATGTCGATCGAACGTGACGCGACGGTCGATGCGTTCCTGCGTATCTGGAACTCTTCCGGCGAAGAGGTCAGCGCTTGTGGGAATGGCACACGGGCCGTGGCGCACCTGCTTCTTGAAGAACAGGATAAGCCCGAGGTGCGGATCCGTACTCAGGCGGATGTACTCAAAGGCCGGCGAGCTGGCGAGAATCTCGTCACGATCGACATGGGCTCTCCGCTCATGGCTTGGGAGGACATTCCGCTTTCCGAAAAGATGGATGTGCGCGGCGTCGACGTCCGGATCGGGCCGATGGACAACCCCTATCTTTCCCGCCCCGCGGTCGTATCGATGGGCAACCCGCATGCGGTCTTCTTCGTCGATGACGTGGACGCATACGACATCCCGAACATAGGCCCACTCGTGGAGTGGCATCCACTGTTTCCGGAAGGAACTAATGTGGGATTCGCCCAGATAATTGACCGGCAGACCATCCGGTTGCGTGTCTGGGAGCGGGGAGCGGGCCTGACCAAGGCTTGCGGCACCGGGGCATGTGCAGCACTGGTCTGCGCCGCGCGCGCGGGCAAGACCGATCGCAAAGCCAAGCTGATTCTCGATGGTGGCGACCTTACGATTGACTGGCAGCAAAGTGACGACCACGTGCTGATGACAGGCCCGGTCGAGATGGAAATGTCATTCGAGGTGTGAGCCTGGCGCTCGCCGGATGATGCCCAGCCCTTGATTCGCGCGGGTTTCGGGGCGATGTGGGCCGATTGCCACGCTTGAAATCATGACGACAACGCGCACCCCAAAGCCCGGGACCCAGGTCATAACACTGGGTTGCCGCCTCAACTCCTACGAGTCCGAGGTGATGAAGGGGCATGCCGAAAAGGCAGGTCTCGAAAACGCAGTCATCGTGAACACCTGCGCTGTGACTGCTGAGGCCGTTAGAACGGCACGGCAGACAATCAGGCGCGCGAAAAAAGAGAACCCCGACGTCGACATCATCGTCACCGGATGTGCCGCGCAGATCGACCCGGACGAGTTCGCGAGCATGCCAGAAGTCACGCGGGTCATTGGCAACCAGGAAAAGATGGAAGCCGGCACGTGGGCGTCGTCAGCGCTTCGCCGAGGCGAAGAGAAAGTCCTCGTCGACGATATTATGTCCGTCAAGGAAACTGCGGGGCATCTGATTGACGGCATGGGCGGACGAGCGCGCGCCTATGTTCAGGTCCAGAATGGCTGCGACCATCGCTGCACGTTCTGCATCATCCCATACGGTCGAGGAAACTCCCGCTCCGTACCCGCCGGTGAAGTTGTCCAGATGGTCCGTCGGCTCGTCGATACCGGCCACCATGAAGTTGTCCTGACAGGTGTGGACCTGACCAGCTGGGGCCAGGATCTTCCCGGCCAGCCGCAACTCGGCAATCTGGTTCAGCGCATCCTGAAACTTGTCCCGGCGCTCAAGCAGCTTCGTATCTCCTCGATTGACGCGATCGAGATGGATGATGCCTTGTTTGATGCGCTTGCAGATGAGCGCATGGCGCCGTTCATGCACCTGTCACTCCAGCACGGGGACAACCTGATCCTGAAACGTATGAAGCGTCGCCATTCCCGCGATGACGCGATCGAACTTGCAGATCGGCTACGCGCCATTCGTCCGGACATCGCGCTCGGGGCCGATATAATCGCTGGATTTCCGACAGAGACCGAAACTGCATTCGAGAACTCCATCAAGCTCGTTGATGACTGCGGTCTTTCGTTTCTTCACGTGTTCCCCTACAGCCCGCGACCGGGGACGCCTGCGGCACGCATGCCGCAGCTGGAGAAGACACTGATCAAACAGCGCGCCGCGCGTTTGCGCGAAGTGGGCCAGGAGGCGCTCATTCGCCATATGGCGCGCCATGTTGGTGAGATCCGGAATGTTCTGGTCGAGCAGGATACCAGCGGCCGGCTTGGTGATTTCACGCAGGTTTCACTTGCGGGGTTCAGCACCCTTGAAGCCGGACGTCCGGTTGCGGCAAGAATAACCAGACACGACAATAACAAACTGATCGGTGAGCCCGCATGATCCTCTGGTTCGGCAAGAAAAAGAAAAAACAGGAACTGGAAGAAGCCGGCGCAGAAATGAAGGCGCCCGAGCTTACGGCCGAAGAGCTCGCCGCCAAGGAGGCTGCAGAAAAAGCGGAGGCCGAAAGAAAGGCCGCTGAACAGGCCGAGATCGAACGCAAGGTCGCTGAGGCCAATCGTGCGTGGGAAGAGCGTCAGCAACGCGAG
>JAYZBJ010000186.1:0-3307 GCA_036338795.1 Pseudomonadota bacterium
GCAGAAACGCTCTAGCGTCGGTGTGTGTGGAAGCCTCAGGCGGGTTCCGGTTCCCAGAATTTGACCATGGCCGGTGGCGGAGACGGCTTGAACTCCGTCTCGTCAAGCGCCTCGAGGGCGCGTTTGCGATCAGCTTCGTCGAAGCTGCCGGTCGTGAGGCAGAATTCAACGCCATTGCCGTTTGGATCGGTCGTATAGATTGAGTGACACCAGTTGTGATCGATCTCGAAGACCTTGAGGCCAGCCTCCAGCCATTTCTGACGCCAGCTTTCCAGCTCTTCCTTTGAAGACACCGAGAAGGAGTAGTGATTGGTCAGCGCAGGCAGCTTGCAAGCGGCATTGAGGTCATGGACGTGTTCGTCCTGCGTGCTGGTGTCGTGAAGCTCCCAGAATGCGATGAACTTCGAATCGTCACCATCCATTCGATAGAAGAAGTGCTTTCCCCAGCCACCAGAGGGGACGGGCGCGACCTCCACCTTCACCAGTTCAAATCCCATGATGCCTTCATAGAAGGCGTGGATGGCCTTCATGTCTTTCGCCGCGAGCGCCAGGTGATGATACGCCATTTCAGCTTTCCTCTGTCTTGTTGTCGACCATGGACATGACGTCCGCCGAACCACTGCCCGGCGCGGGCACTTCAACGACCCGTTCTTCGACATCATCGTATTCCAGCCGGAGCGCGCGGCTCATCACGGCGTGCATCATGTAGGTCGAGGTGACGTAGGTCAGCTCGAGGATTTCCTCGTCGCACAGGGCTTTCTTGAGCGCATCGAATACGCCGTCTGAAACGCGGCCATGCTGCAGTACAAGTTCATCGGTATAGGCGAGTACCGCCCGCTCGACTGGGCTGAAACAATCGGCAACCTGCCAGTGGGGGATGGCACTGATCTGCTCTTCGGTCAGGCCGACATCGCGGCTCGCCTTGCAGTGTTGGGAAAAGACAAACTGGGACCCGACAGCGAAACCTGCGCGGATCTGGCCGAGTTCGCGAAGCTTTGGATCAATCTTGCGCTCCGGCGACCGGTAAAAGCGAAAGCCTTCGGTCGTATGCTGGAAAGCGTCAGGAACGATATTGAACACTGTCCACCAATTGCCGGGCGTACCGGTTGCGGTGCCAGGCTCCCGGATCGGGTCACGATCTTCGAACAACATATCGAAAATCCTGTTGGCGTATTCGTGTCCGGCTTCGCGTCCGGCCTGTTTCAGACGAGGCATGGGTCAGGTCTCCTTATCCGGCGCGAGCAGGCCGGCAAAAATCGTGTCGACGTAAAGCCGGCTGAAGGCGGCGACATTGTCCGGCGCACGGCAGTCTTCTCCGAACAGGGCGGAGGTGAGCGGCGCGACGTTGAATTGCGTGACTGCTGCGCCGTGCAGCAACATCAGGATGTGATGCGGACGATGCGCCTTGATCAGGCCGAGTTCGATGCAGGTTTCGATCTGCTCGACAAAATCATAATAGTGCTCTGACAGAACGTTGCGGATCAGCCAGTCGAACCGCTCGCCGCCAGTCTGGCCTTCTGACAGGATGATGCGGCCAATCACCGGTGACCGCGCCGACGCTTCGATCAACAGAAGGCAGCTGGACTTCAGCCGCTCGAGCGGTGCCATGCCGGCCTGCTGCTTGCGGACAATCTCACGTCCCTTGTCGAGATGGTCACGCAAGCGGGTGACCGCGGCCTCCCAAAGAGCCTTCTTGGACTTGAAGTGATAATGGATGCTGGGTTGCGACACCCCGGCTTCCGACGCGATGCGGACGACATTTGCACCGTCAAAGCCGCGCATCGCGAACTCTTGCAGAGCCGCATCGCAGATCCGGTCCTTGGCACTGATCAATGTCGACTGTGCTTTCATGCCCGTGCACGTCCTCCCGCCACAACCCTAATAAAAATATCAGGACGTGCAAGCGTCCTGCCGGAAGGCCGGTGGCGTCTGGGAAACAGGGGCGAAGAACACCCGTAAGTTTCCCTTACGATAGGTTGAAGCTTTTGGACCGTTGTTATTGCGCGCAGTTAGGACTAAACCGTGCAGCATGAAGTCGCCTGACATCTCATCTTCAAAATCCGGAAGACAAGGCGCCGCTGGCGAGGAAGTCATTCGCGCCGTGCGCGGACGGGCCGGCGTGTTGTCATTCAGGCGGCCAGAAACGCTCAATGCCATCGACGAGACAGTCGTCGTCCGCATGACTGATGCCTTGCTCGACTGGCGGACCCGCGATGAGGTCGATCTCGTCGTTCTCGATTTTGCCAATCCGGGTGGACTGACCTTCTCAGGCACGGATGTCCGGTTTCTCGCACGCTGTGCCAGCTGGGATTTCCGTCAGGCCATTTCTTTCTTTGCGGCGCAGTACCGGCTGATCGATCTTATTCGCCGCTATGACAAGCCGGTTGTCGCCTTCCTCAACGGTCGCCTCCTTGGCGGTGCGATCGGCCTCGCCATGGCGGCGCCGCATCGCATTGTGACGCCAGACGCTGCGTTCCAGTTTCCGGAAACGCGGATCGGCCTTGCTCCTGATTGCGGATCGTCCTGGTACCTGTCGCGCCTGAAGAATCAGATTGGCTTCTGGCTCGCCCTGACAGGGGCGGAGCTGCGCGGGTCAGACCTTGTCTGGGCGGGGCTCGCCACACGCATCGAAGACGCTTCCGGCCTAGAGCAGTTGAAGGAGTCCGTGTTCGCCAACGGCACGTCCGTCCTTGATCAGCCGCAGCCAGTCCAGGCCAGCCTGCCGAACAGCGCCTGCGAAGAGATGGTGTCCTGCTTCTCCGAAGATACGATCGACGCGGTTATCTCAAAACTCTCATCCGGGTCTGACTGGGCACGCCAGCAGGCGGACCGGATTTCAAAGACATGCCCGCTGTCCGCAGGGATTGCACTGCGCCAGCTGCAAACCGGACTGATCTTGTCAGAGCCGCGCGAAGCGCTCCGTCTGGAATTCCGTATCCTGTCGCGTCTCGTTTGCACGCGAAACTTCCGTGAAGGCGTGCGCTCTGTCCTGCTTGAGCCTAATTCTGAAGCTGAGTGGGACCCGCCATCCTTTGCGCGGGTAACGAGCAACCGGCTCGCACCATATTTTGCCCCTCCACGTGAGGGTGAGCTGAAGTTCATCGACCTCCCAGCCCTCGACCACGCTGTCGCACAGGACGGCTAGTCACTCCAAAACTTGCCTGCCACGCAAAAAAGTGGCGCCGATCCTGAAGACCGGCGCCCATTAGCGAGGGGGAATCTGAAATTCGCTCAGAAGCGGTAGGAGAGCGACGCGCCATAGGTGCGCGGCTGCCCGGCGAAGCGGAGAACCACGTTGGCGTTGGAC
>JAYZBJ010000187.1:0-5557 GCA_036338795.1 Pseudomonadota bacterium
CGGCCCGCTCATTGCCTTCGTCGCCGTCATGGCCCTTTACCCAGATCCACTGGATGTCGTGGCGCTCACAGGCCTTCTCAAGCATCTGCCATAAATCCTTATTTTTGACAGGCTTTTTGCTGGCAGTCTTCCAGCCATTGCGCTTCCATCCATGAATCCACTTGGTCAGGCCATCCTTCACATAGGTAGAGTCTGTGTGAAGGCGGACCTTGGATGGCTTCTTCAGCGCGGAGAGGGCCTCAATCGCGGCCATCAGTTCCATGCGATTGTTTGTCGTTTCCGCTTCACCGCCGTGAATTTCCTTGCGGCGCTCACCGGAGACCAGTAACGCGCCCCAGCCGCCGGGGCCGGGATTGCCGCTACACGCGCCATCCGTCCAGATTTCAATCACGTTTGACATGGTCAGCATCGCTCGCCCCGTTTGGCGCGAGCGTCAAGGCAGTTGGTCAGAACACATCCATCTCGATCTGCTGGACCTGCTGTTGAGGGCGAACAATGGCCAGAAAAAGCGATGCGCAGATGAGCCCTGCGATTGCGCCGATCAGCGCACCGGAGGTGATTGCGCCCCCGACCGCTGCTCCACCTACTTCGCCCAGCGCCGCGAACAGTGCGGCCGGACCTGCAACCAGGATCGCACCCCAGATCACGCCCCACCGATAATACGGCCTGTGCCGCACGATCCCCCGTCTCGGAAACCGCCCGATCGAGAAGAACAGGATCAACCAGGTAATCGGGATCACGATGTAGAATACGATCCAGTTGAACCCGGCCACCATTACGGCGATCATCGCCCCATTCAGAAAGCCTTCCTGCGCGTATGGCTGTGTTGGCGAAAGTCCAGCAAGCGAAATCAGTGAGCTGTAGATGAAGCCCGTGAACAGCGCGATCAGCGCGACACTGATGCAGGCACATACCCCGCACAGGAAACAGGCCAGCACCACGCGGCGGATCCGCGGACGCTCTGTCGCTGCTGAGGCATAGTTGCGTTCAGGCGTCGTAGAGGCGCGTAACACCGCTCCATTCGGTCCAAACTCGGCCATCGCGTCCCTCCACCATGGACATGCTGCCATTGAGTGACCTCGATGGGAATGCCTCAATCGGGCGCAGCCATGTCGCCGGAGGGGCGTTTTTCAGGCGCGGTAGCCGTACTCGGCGGCTGATCGTGCCTTTCGGTGGAATGCCAGACGGGCGGAATAGTCGAGCGGATTCTTTGGCTTTACCAGCGCATCGGACGGTGTGTCCGTCCAGTCCACCAGACGTGTCAGGAAGAAACGCAGCGCCGCACCACGGCACAGAACCGGAAGCACATCGCATTCAGTTGTCGTGAGCGGACGGACCGATTCATAGCCCGAAAGGATCGCTGCGCCTTTCGAGAAGTTGAACTCGCTTCCGCCCTCAAATGCCCAGGCATTCAGGCAGACGGCAATGTCGTAGGCCAGCGCGTCTGTGCAGGCGAAATAGAAATCGATCGCGCCTGAGAACTCATCACCGATGAAAAACGCGTTGTCCGGGAACAGGTCCGCATGGATCGTGCCGCGCGGCAGGTCGAGGCTGTGAGGCTTCGCATTGGCCGTGGCTTCGAGGTCCGCTTCTATCATCTCCGCCAGCCCTGCTTGTAGCGACTCGGCCGTCGCCTCGCGTCCTTTCCAGAGCGTCGGCCAGCTGGCGGGCCCGAGCGCGTTGCGGCGTGTCGGTTCAAAATCGGCAAGGGCGTTGTGCATCTTGGCCAGAGCTTCGCCCATTGACCGGCATTGCGCCGTGTTCGGCCGCGTAGGGGAAAGCCCGTCAAGAAATGAAACGATGACGGCAGGCCGTCCTTCCAGCTCTCGAAGCACGGTGCCGTCATTGCCCACGCTAGGTTCCGGGCAAGCAAATCCCTTGGTCGCGAGATGCTGCTTCAGCGCCATGAAGTAGGGCAGGTCTTTCGGGTCTGCCCGACGTTCAAACAGGGTCAGGATGAACCGGCCGGTCTGCGTCTCCAGATAGTAGTTGGAGTTTTCGACACCTTCCGCGATGCCCTTGAATGCAAGAGCCTTCCCGAGCGGATAATCGCTCAGGAAGGCTGCAAGCTTGTCGTCACTGACACTGGTATAGACCGCCATGCGGCGACCTTAGTCGTCTTGCGAGACCATGTCTCGCTGCAGGGTGCGGCCAGCAAGCAGATAGTGGATGGCTGCCCAGCCATATCCACAGACAAAGATGATCAGGGACCATTGAAGGCCGCGGGCATCAGCGCTGGAGCAGGCTGACGCCGCCTCAGAAGCCAGTGCACCCAGGTCCTTACAGTCATTCACCGTCAGGCCGAGACCCGCACCTGTCAGGAAGATTTCCTTCAGGAAGGTCGAGAGGAAGCCGATGATTGGCGGGCCAAGACCGTAGCCGAGCAGGTTGACCACGAAGAGCGTGATCGCAACCGAGGTTGCCCGCATGCGGCTGTCAACGACACCGCCTGCGACGGCGTACATCGGGCCGAGATAGAAGTAGTGAAGCACCGCAGCGGCCATGAGCGGCGGCATGGCGAGCCACAGATTGTCCGTCATGAAGCCAAAGGCATAGAGCGGCACCGAGAGACCCATGCCGAGTGCTGGAAGCCAGGACAGGGCATTCGGGTGGCGCTTGGACAGCCGGTCGGCGAGGAAGCCTGAACTGAAAACGCCAATCGCTGCCATCACACCAAGGATGATGCCGAACAGCAGGGAGGCCGTCTGGATTGTTAGGCCGTGCGTCCGGATAAGGAAGGATGTGGTGAACTGGCCGACGCCGTAGCCGACGAAGGAGGCGAGCATCGCGCCGATCACAACGTGCCAATAAGCGGGCTTGCTCATCAGGACACGCAACGCCTCACCAAAGCCTGCACGCTCAAGATTCTGCAGGCGAGCCGGGTCGGTGTAGCCGCGCGGCGGTTCCTTGATCGTCATGCGCACAATAAGGGCGACCAGCAGGCCGGGAACGCCAACGACCACAAATGCGATGCGCCAACCTTCGACCGTCGACCAGTCGATGCCGGAGAACATCCAGCCAAGGCCAATGGAGGAAATCCAGTTGCCGAAATCCTCGCCCTGAAGGCCGGCCAGCTGACCACCGAAGACGGAGGCCAGCATGCCACCGAGTGGAACGCCAAGCGCATAGATCGAAACGGCCGTCGCGCGGGATGAAGGCTTGTAATAGTCTGCGATGAGCGACTGTGCGGGCGGCGTACAGCCAGCCTCGCCGATACTGACGCCGACGCGGAACAGGAACAGCACGAGGAAGGATGCCGCAAAGCCGCATAGCGCGGTGAACAGGCTCCACAGGGCAACTGAAATCGTGATGATCCAGACGCGATTAAAGCGCTCGGCAGCGCGGGCGATCGGAATGCCGAGGAAGGTGTAGAGCACAGCAAAGGCGGGGCCGCCGAGCATACCCATTTGCCAGTCTTCGAGGCCGAAGCTCAGCTTGATCGGTTCCGTCAGGATGTTGACGATGGTCCGGTCAATAAAATTGAAGATGTAGACGATCAGCAGCGCGCTAAGCACAAAGGAGCGGTAGCCCTTCGTTCCAAAACCGTTGCTGGGGTTCGCTACTTTCTCGGCAGTCGTGTCGACTGTCGCCATTTTGGCCTCCTCTCGTCCTCCGGCACTGGCTGCTTGTTATCGCAGCCTTTCATCGCATCTATTACAGAAAAGCAGATCGCTCTGGCGTAGACCATACTTCTCTAGGGCCGCAACTGAATAATTTCACCAGTGAAGAATGTGCGCAAGCCCACCGGTCAATCAGCGACCTGGCGGGCTTGCACGAATTGCCTTGTTACACCGTCATTCCAGCGGCTGGAACGTCACTGCGATAGCGGTCCTTGCCGAAGTACCGGGCGGCAAGGAAATAGCAGGTGCCCGCCACGAACATGAACAGCACGGTCGCCGCCATCGAGTTTCTCAGGCCGTTTGCATAGGCCTGACAGAGACCCGCGCCACTGTCGCCCAACTGGGCTGGATCTGCACTACACAGGCGTGGATTGAAGTCTGCCGCCTGCTCGGTGAGACCTGCCGCGGCGATCTCCATCGACATGAAGACATCGCTCATCCAACCGACGAAGAGCGGGCCAATACCGTTGCCGATCAGGCTGACGATCAGCAGCAGCACAGAGATCGTCGTCGCCCGGGACTTGGGGCTCACAATACCCGTGCCGACAGTGTATTGCGCGCCGAGATAGGCATAGTGCGCGATCGCTGCGACGATCCAGAGCGCGAAGGCAAGGCCGATGGTCGGGGCGAAGAAGGCGCCGACATAGAAGGGCACCGAAAGGAACAGCCCGACACCCGGCAGCCAGGCCGCAACTTGGGGAAAACGTCCTTCAAGCTTCTCGGAGATGAAACCGCCGAGGAACGTGCCGACGGCTGCAACCGCCGCAAGCGGGGCACCATAGAGAACGGCGGCGTCGCGTACGCCAATGCCGTGAACGCGCTGCAAGAACGGGGCCTGGAAGCTGATCAGGCCGTAGCCGACAAAGGCTACAAGCGCGGCGCCAAGTGACAGCCACCAGAAGGTAGGCTTCGGGCTGAACTCACGGAAGGCGTCGAAGAAGCCCGCCTTTTCACTCGTATTCGCCGAGGGCAGGTCTGAGTATCCTCGCGGCGGCTCCTTGATGGTGAACAGCAGCACGAGAGCGACAAGAACACCGGGAAGCCCGACGACAACAAAAGCGATTCGCCACCCGCCAACTGTTGACCAGTCGATGCCGGGGAAGAGGCCGCCAAGCCCGATCGAGCCGAGCCAGTTACCAAAATCCTCACCCTGAATGCCGGCAATCGTGCCGCCGAAAAGTTGCGCCAGCACGCCGCCAATCGTGACGCCCATGGAATAAATGCCGAGCGCGCCAGCGCGGCTACGCGGCGGGTAATAGTCGGTGATCAGCGAATTTGCGGGTGGTGTGCACCCGGCTTCGCCCACAGCCACGCCGATGCGGAAGATGAGCAGCCAGATGAATGCTGAAGCAATGCCGCAGAGCGCCGTCATGACGGACCAGAGCACGATACAGATCGAGATGATGAACACGCGGTTCGAGCGGTCAGCCCACATTGCGATGGGAATCCCCATCAGCGCATAGAACAGTGCGAAGGGCGGCCCAGACAGGAGGCCCCACTGCGTGTCGTTCAATTCGAATTCGTTGATGATCGGTTGGGCAACAACCGAGATCAGCGTGCGGTCAATGAAGTTGAGTGTGTAGACCAGCATCAGGGCGATCAGCACATAAGTGCGATAACCCTTGCTGCCGAATCCCGTGATGTGGCCCTGGTGCTGTTCGGCCGTGGCGTCCGTCATCTGGCAGTCTCCTCCGTCAGGCAGCTCTTCCGGCTGCCTCCCGATTCCGTAATCAACAATTGAATGCGTGCTGGCAACCACTCTTCAGAAAACCGCAACCTTGGGTCGAGCCGGCGCTGAAGACGTGGCGCCATTCGCATCAGCGAACGGCAACGGGATTGATGATGGCCTGCACGGTCCCTTCGAGGCGCGGCACACCAAGAGAGAAGAAGAACTCTGTCACGCCATCTTCCGCGAGTTCATCAGTCACCATGTTTTC
>JAYZBJ010000188.1:0-6832 GCA_036338795.1 Pseudomonadota bacterium
AGGTTCAGCGAGTCAGAGATCTGCTTGAAGCTTTCAGCGTCCGTCGACATCGTGGTCGAGATCGCCCAGATAGCGGCGTTGTCTTTTGCCGAGGCAACTTTTTTACCGGTCGAGATTTCGGATTGGACCGTCTCGAGGTTACGGTTGATGCCGCGCAGGGTTTCGAGTGCAACCATTGCGCTGTTGTTGGTAAGAATACTGGACATCAGTCTGTTCCTTTATGGTTCGAGCACGCACAATCAGAGTGCGGCCTGAAATTTTTTCAGCTCATGTCATCCTGACGTCGGGAAATATCCCGCAACCCCTCTTGGTTACTGCCTGTGGTAACCGTACGGAGTGTATAATGCGTTAATCGCCTAGACTTTCTTCACGTAGCCGCCGGTGGCGTTTCTGAAGGGCGTCTGGCCGCCTGCTGCATTATATGCTCCGACATAGGAGTTTTCGGCTTTTGCGCCGATGCGGTTAATGGCGCTCTTCAAACCGTTTCGCACGGCTGTGAAGTGCTGCGCATTCTCCTGAGCGAGACGGATAACCAGCTCCACTCGCCGTTGCTGGGAATTCGAAATATTGCGAGTTTTTGCATTGAGCAGCACGTCGTCGAAAACCTGTAAGGCGGAGATCTTCTCGCTAACCAGTTCCGCAGTCTCTCGCGCGCGGCCGCTCATGAGAAGTGACCTTTCACGGACGAGAACGTCTTCAAGAGTGGTTACCGCTTCGTCGATCGTTGCCGTCTGCATGCGACTTAACCCTCTCTCGAATTGGCCGCGTAGGCTTGATTTGCCAGTTGGCCCGCTGGGTCGAGTCCGAGCGGGCTCTTGCGCGCGATGTCTTCTGCGATGGCTTCCACCATGAACTGGGCGAAGGCCGACGCGGCCTGACCACCGGTGCGCGTCATCGCTTTTTCAAGACCGGCATGGCGGAGCATCTCCGCCCAGAGCATTTTCTCGAACCTGATGCCGAGCTCTGCCTCTTCGTTTTGAGCTGGAGAGGTGGCGTTCGCCACACCGGACGTTGGTTGCGCTGTGCTCGCAGGCACCAGATTTACACTTGCGGTCATATCGTCATCCGCTCGATCAAATGTCCGGGGTCCAACGAATAAATGCCGCCCCGCGTTAAGGCATATTTTACTCGAACTGAGGCAGTTTCGGTTAAGAGAGCCCTAACCGGGATTGAGAAATGGCTGATAGCCCGATCACTGACATCTTCGCGCCGACGGACCGGAGCGCCAGGACTGTGACAAGCCGCACCGCCTCCGAGCAGCGCGGCGAAGCCTTTCGTCAGTCGCTCAGCTCACTGGAGAGCCAGTCGGACAGAAATGAAGACGCGCGCGCGCCAGAGGCACCGCTCAGCCGGGACACCTCAGAGAAACTGATCGCGACGGCGTTTTCTGCCGAGACAATCAAACAGTCTGACGAACTCGAGGTTGATACCAGCGCTGGCGATACGAACGACCGCGCCATCCTCACTTCCAGCCATCCTAAAGTCACCGATGATCATCCGCTCCTGCGAAGCATAAACGCTGAAGCTGAAGATGCGGCAGCACTGGCGGAGGTTGACCTGACCACGCCGCCCGCCGCCGCCGACGCCGGAACCGTCGCGTCTGCACCTGCAACCGATGCGCCAGACACGCAGCCTGAGGTTATCGTCGGCGATACTGGGGCAACTGCGGCAGACACAGACCTTCGTCGGCAGGTGACGGCGGACGCCCCTTCTGAGGCAACATTGCCAATCAAGGCGGCTGAGACAAACCTTAGCGCGGCTACCGTTTCCAGCGCATCCCATGCCGCTGCGTCGGCTCAACCTCGCAGCCAGCAGGCCGACGCCAGAAAGATAGACGGCATTTCCAGGGCGTCCGAAGCCGTGGTTCGAGACCTCGCGACAGACAGTGATCAACCAAAAGCGACCGCCACAACGCTGACCTCTCCAGCACCCACGACAGCAGCCATCAGCTTGGCCTCATCGCCGGAGGACGCCTCAACTCGCGTCTCGACGGATGCCGCTCCCGAAGCGCCGACGGTTAGGGTTGATTTGCCAGACACAGCACGGGCTGACGTTAAGCGTGGTTTTAAGATGAGCGACGGTGAAGCCGGCGACGTTGGCCGCGTCGCGATGGCCTCCACCGGAACGGCCTTCACAACCACTTCCAACGGCTTCGAGGGCGCATTGGCAGCCGCACCGTCACCAGCTGGCGCCACGCCAATCTCGGCAGGCCCAACCCCTGCATTCTCGATGAACGCGATGGCGGCGACGCCCCCGATGATTGCAACCCCGGCAGAGATTGTCGAAATCGTCCAGACCAAGCTGAGCAATGGCGACGCGGGTGATCGTCTGACGGTGCAACTCGACCCACCCGAGCTTGGAAGGGTCGCGATCGACTTCAAATTTGACGCCAACGGCCTGCAACACATCACTGTCACCGGAGAAACCCCGGAAGCCATGAAACAGCTTCGACAGCTGCATGCACAACTGGCGCAGGCACTTGAGCAACACGGCCTGTCTTCACAAGACATGACATTCCGCCAAGGCACGTCCCAGCAAAATCAGGCGGGCGGCTCGCAATTACTCGGCTCAGGTCCGGATGTCGGCGACGATGACGTACCTATGCAACTCATTCCAGCTGCCACGCGCACGGCAAAGGCAATCGCCGATGGTGCGGGCCTGAACATCAAACTCTAGAGAGGCCGCTCGATGAGCACCGTCAATCCCGCTGCGAGTACGCAAACGACGACCCAGCAATCTGGCGTCGCGACCAGCCCAACAGAGAACCCTCAGATCGGTGAGGAGTTCATGAGCTTCATCCGGCTCCTGACGGCGCAGGTTCAGAACCAGGACCCACTGGAGCCAATGGACTCAACGCAATTTGTCGAACAGCTCGCGACCTTCTCCAACCTTGAGCAACAGGTCCGCGGCAATGAGAGTCTCGAGAGCATCGCCACCATGATTGGCGACCTGCATTCGATGTTGGCCAGTGAGTGGCTGGGCAAAACGGTATCGGTGGAATCTTCCTGGGTCCCCTACTCTGGCGAAGCCGTAAAATACGGCTTCAACTCGCCGGATGGCGCGGACGGCGCGATTCTAAACGTCCGCAATGGCCAGGGCGAAACCGTCTGGAAAGAGATTCTCGACCTTTCCGATGAGCAATACAGCTGGGACGGCGTAACGAATTCCGGCACAAAGGTCGCTGCGGACTCCCTAATGGAGTTTGGTATCGACCTTTATCAAGGCGAGACCTATCTCGGCACCGTCGCACCCCAGGTGATCACCGAAGTGACCGATGTTGCCAGTGAGAACGGCACGTTGCGTCTTGGAACGTCGTCACGACTGACGGCCGACATGGAAACGGTACGTCGCCTGGATTAGGTCAGCGGACCGGACAGTAGCGCCTCGTTCAACACAATCGATCAGAGATCCTGACGGGCCATGTCGAGGATGAGAACATTCTGCACATCGCCCGAGAACGCGTCCTGGAGATTCTTGAGGATCATGGAACGGATCGTCTCATAGTGCTCGATACTGTTGAGTGAGTTGAACACTGTATCATCTGAGCTCAACGTAATGAGCGTCGTCATGATGTTGTCGCGCAGGACAGGTTCCTGCGAGAACAGGCTTTGCGAGGCCGAAGAGTCGACCTGAAGATTCAGGTTCAGAATGACCAGGCTTTTGACGCGATCATTTTCGATGATCGGCACGACAAACTCTCGGCTGAACTTGTAATAAGTCGGCTCGCCATCGCCGCCACCCTTGCCTCCATGGCCACCGCCAGACTTCGCGCCGTGCCCGCCGCCTTTATCCTTCTTGCCTTTCGAGCCATGCCCGTCATCCTTGGCATGGCCATCATCTTTCTTGCCCTTGGCTTCTTTGGCATGGGCATCAACGGGCGCAGCCGCGCCGCTGTCGGAGCCAGACTTGAGATAAACAGCGGCTGCGCCGCCGGCAGCGCCAAACACGCCAGCGATCAGGGCAGGAGCGATGAGCTTCATCATGGCGATATCCTTAAAAGGGGATGACGGCGTCCAGCACCTTGGTGCCTGCGCGACGTTCCACTGGAGCGGTCGCTTCACCGCTGCTCACATAAGACAACTGGGCGTCAGCGATCTTCTCGTACGTCACTGTGTTTGTCCTCGTGATGTCCTGTGCGCGGATAACACCTGATACAGTCAGCACGCGCACTTCATTTGATACGCGGGTTTGCTGGTATCCCTGGATGACCAGGTTTCCATTGGGCTCAACGCCGATCACACGCGCTGCAAGCGTGAAGGCAACCTTCTCGGCACGATTAACTGTGCCCGCACCATTGAGCGATGAGCTGCGTCCGTAGTCGATTCCTGGTGACAGGCTCGCGCCTTGTGGCAGGAAACCTCCCGCAAAATCCGGCAGGCCGAACAAGGCGTCGATATTCGCCTGGTTATTGGCGTCGCGTGACCGCGAGAGCGAACTTTGCAGACTGGCCTGATCGTCCATCTCGACGACAACGGTGAGCAGGTCGCCAATCGCCTTTGCCCGGCGCATGCCCAACAACGCCGTTGGCGAAGTCGTCCAGAGGGAGTTCTTGTCACGATAGGATTCCGGCTTTTGTGGTTCCGTCATAACAGCCATCGACTGCGGGCGCGTTGGCATCACGACAACATCATCGTTGCCCCCACCCGTGGCGCATGCGGCCATGCTGCACGTAGCTAAACCGAGAGCGATAAGCTTTTTCATTGCGCGAGCACCCATCCGTCTTTCTGAACGATGCCGTGCACCATCTGGCGCGACTGGAGGTTCAGCACCGAAACATCTTCATTCGCAGCGGCTTCGCCCATTGAACGGCCAGTCATCGAGATTTCGAGACCTCCGCGAATGTACTTGATCGTGACAAGCTGGTTGCGGCTGACGATGCGCGCAGGCTGGGTGTTGTCCATCGAGATCGGCTGGCCAGCATAGACAGTGCGGCGAACTTCCCGCCCAATTACCGGGTGATCCATCGGCGCGGCATCTCCGGCCTCGGTGGTAATATTTGTCGACGAAACACGCTCGCCGGCACGAATGACGTCCGTGGCCACAAAGGAAGCCGCGCTGTTGAGCAGGGCCGCGAAACCGACGGAGAGACTAGCAAGTGTGCTCATGACCTAGCGAACCCTCGTGGTAGCGGCCAGCATTTCGTCGGCTGCCGTGATGACTTTGGAGTTCAGCTCGTAACCGCGCTGGGCTTCGATCAGGTCAGAAATCTCCTTAACGACATCGACGCCGGAATCTTCGAGATAACCTTGCCTCAGCATGCCGACACCTTCAGATGACGGAACAAGCCGGTTCGCGGCACCGGAAGCCTCGGTCTCCTTGAACATGTTGTCCCCAATTGCTTCGAGACCTTTTTCATTCACGAAACGGACGAGGGAAATATTGCCTATCGGCTGGCCTTGAACCTGATCGTCAAAATAGACAGCAACCTCGCCGTCGGGGCTGATCGAAATCCGCTGTGCGTCTGCCGGAATGACCAGGCCGTCGGCAAGCGGGTAGCCATCCTTGGTAACGACTTCCCCATCGGCGCTGCGATTAAGCTTGCCGTCACGCGTATAGGCAGACTCACCTGATGGAAGCGTGACCTCGAGAAAACCCGTGCCATCGATGGCGATATCCAGCTCGGCCCCGGTTGAACGGAGCGAACCCTGCGTAATTTCCATCGATACGGTTGATGGCTTCACACCCGTGCCCAGTTGGATGCCGGAAGGCACGACCGTGCCGACTTGGGACGTGATCGTCCCGGGGGTAAGGTATTGCTGATACATGAGGTCGGAAAATTCAGCCGTACGCGGACGATAAGCCGCCGTGCTCATGTTGGCGATATTGTTCGAAATGACATCTACGCGCATCTGCTGCGCGGCCATGCCAGTGGCAGCGATCTGTAGTGACTTCATAGGTTCCTCCTCAAAGCGGGCATCCAGCCCTTAGAGTTGACGCAGTGTCTCGATGAAGCGGCTGACCCGCTCATCCTCCTTCTCCATCATCGATTGACCGGCTTCGTAGGCACGCTGCACTTCGATCATGCGCGCTACTTCCAGAACCGGAGCGACATTGGACTGTTCGAGAGCGCCTTGAACGAGGCGCGGCTCTTCGACCGGCGCAAATCCTGCCGGGGCATTGAAACTTGTATTCCCCGCGCGAAGCAGCTCTCCCTCGGGACGAACGATACCGACCTGCCCGAAGATCTGGCCGTTGCCCGAAATGGTGCCGTCGCCTGCAATCGAGATGTTGTCAGCTTCCTGTGGTATCAGGATCGCGCCGCCTGCGGGGTTCAGAACCGGATTGCCCTGACCATCGATCAAACGCCCTTCATTCGACACCTGAAAGTGCCCGGCGCGCGTCAGACGCGGGCCATCGGGCGTGTCCGTCACAAAGAAGCCTTCCCCCTGAATCGCCAGATCGAAACGCCCGCCGGTGAACTTCAGCCCACCCTGTTCAAGGTCGAACTGATGCCCCGCGAGGCCGCCCATCGAGATATGCTCGGTGTCTTCGCCATTCCCAGCCAGGAACTCTGCAAACACCGCGCGGTCCGCCTTGTAACCAGTGGTGCTTGCGTTCGCCAGATTGTTGGCGACGACCTGCATTTCCTGCATCAGGCCGGCTTGGCGCGTGAGGGCTGCGTAAACTGCATTAGACATCAGTGTGCCTCCCCTGTTTTCGGGTCGAGTGACTGGCGAATAGCTGATAAAGCGCGATTGACGTCGGCGACTGCGTATCGCGGCGTTTTCTTCTCGCTGCTAAGGTCATCGCGAAGCGTCGACACGCGGCGAACGCGGGCCTTCGCCTCTGCGTCATCAAGCCCGCGCGCCGCTTGATAAATTCGGTCTGGCAC
>JAYZBJ010000189.1:0-3906 GCA_036338795.1 Pseudomonadota bacterium
TCGGGTGACCAGTGGAACCTGAATTTGGGCTGGGCCCCAACGGACGCCTTTGACCTTGGACTGAACGTTCGTGCCGTTGAAGATCTGAATGACATCAACGTCCTTTACCGCGCTTTGGAGATTGGCTGGACCGACGCCATCTATACGGTGGACAAGCCGGGCTACACCGTCGCCGATATATACGCCGAATGGCGACCTGAGAGTGTTCCGGGCCTGCGTTTCAATGTCGGCATCCAGAACCTGTTCGACGAGCAGTTTCGTGATCATGCGAGCGTTGCAGACTATAGTGACATTCCCGGTTGGGGCGGTGTCGCTGGAGTCTATGAAGCGGGGCGCGATATCCGCGTGTCGATCGGCTACGACTTCTGATGTCATCAGGTGGAAACGCCGCCGTGAAGCGGCCGGGCCTTCGTGTTCGGCCGTTTCTGGTATTCTGGCACCGCTGGTTTGGTATCCTCGCCGCGCTCTGGCTCGGCTTGATGGGGATAACCGGATCGGCGGTCGTGTATTACGAAGAGATCGATTCCTGGCTCAATTCCGATTTGAGGCGGGTAGAAATGGTAGGCGAGCCAGCTGAGCCGGGGGCCTGGATCGAAGCGGCGAAGCAAGCATATCCTGATCGCTATGTACGGTTCATTGATCTGCCGGATGAACCCGGAAAAACCGTTCGTATCGCGATGCCTCCGACATCGGATGATCATGCGCCATCTTATGAAGTCTATGTCGATCCTTACACGGCAACAGTGCTCGGCCACCGGCAGCACGATGTGGTCAGCCTGCACCCGCGCTATCTGATGAATTTCCTCTACGAGCTACATCTGGACCTGCACCTGGGGCCGCTCATGATGTGGTTTCTGGGACTCGTCTCACTGCTGTGGATCGTGGATCATCTGGCTGCGGCGGTTCTGTCGTTTCCCGTTCTGAAGAAGTGGATGGCCAGTTTTCGGATCAGGCTCGGGGCAGGTGGTCACAAGGCCACATTCGACGTGCATAGGGCAGGTGGTCTTTGGATGTGGCCAGTCACGCTCGCGCTTGCCGTGTCGGGGCTCTACTTCAACTGGTATGAGGGCTTCACGAAAACCGTCGATGCTGTTTCGCCTATCACGCCGCGTGCGATCTTTACGCTTGAGGCGCTAGACGAGCCGGTATTGGATCCGCGCATCAGCTTCCCCGAAGCATTTGAGATTGGACGGCAGGGCGACGCGTCCCTTACCTATGACATGGCGACCTACAATCCACGCCTCGCGGCTTATGAAATGCGCGCTTATGACCCGCGCGACATTGATGGCTACGGTCGCAGAATGATTGTCGTGGGCGGTCAGGACGGCGCGCTTCTCAGTGACCGCCACAGTACTGAGGGCTCGGCGGGAGATGTATTCCTCGCCTGGCAGTATCCGCTTCATTCAGGCAAGGCGTTCGGCGCCATCGGCAGGTTTATCATCTTCGTGTCCGGCATTGTGCTGACGGTGTTGTGTGTGACCGGGATCATGATCTGGCTACGCAAACGCAGCGCGCGCAGACACCGTAAGACGAAGGCAATTCAGGCCTAGAGAGCGCAAGCGGCTTGATTGATTTAACTTGGGAGGATGGTGGTTCGGGGGAGACTTGAACTCCCGACCTCATGATTATGAGTCATGCGCTCTAACCAGCTGAGCTACCGAACCATGCCGGTGTTGCACCACAAACAGGATGTCCCGATGTGTTGCAGCAAGCGGGCTGAATACACAGTCTCGGGCCGGTGGGCAACCGCCTATTCCAGCAGTCCTGCGACATGATCTGCAATCGCCAGCGAGGAAGTCAGCCCTGGGCTTTCCATGCCGACCAGATTGATCAGGCGGGTGTCTGTGCAAATGAAGGTGAAGTCGCCCGACGGGGCACCTTCATGCACGATCTTTGGTCGCACGCCCGCATAATCCGGTTGCAGCGCGCCGTCTTTCAGGCTTGGCCAATCGCGCCGCGCTGAAGCGTAGAACTTGTCCGCAAGAGACGGATCGACCTGGTAATCGAACGGCGGTTCTGCACCTTCTGGCAGCCATTCGGCATCAGGGCCAAGCCGTCCGCGGCCGGACAGGTCCACCGTCAGGTGCAAGCCAAGACTGGCTGAATCGGGCATTGGATAAATCAGGCGGGAGAACGGTGTCTTTCCAAGGACGCTGAAGTAGCTGCCCTTCACGAATCGGGGTGTCGGCAATTGATCGATATGCGGCCCATCGATCGTGCGAGCGATCGCAATGGCATTATGCCCAGCCGAATTGATGACCGTTCTCGCATGAATAATGGCCGGGGTTTCGCCTCCGGTCATAAGTTCAACGCCGTCATTTTTCAGCGTTCCCGAAATGACGGGTGTGTTGAAGGCGATCATGCCGCCATGATCCTCAAGCTCACCCTGAAGGGCGAGAAAGTAACCATGACTGTCGAAGATGCCTGAGACGGGAGATCTTATGGCCGCCGAGATGCCAGGGTGAAGCGCCGGTTCCAGCTCTCTCGCCGCTGCGCCCGATAGGATTTCGAGGTCTTCAACCCCGTTCTCACGTGCACGCTGCAGGATACCTTCAAGGCCGGAGTCTTCGTCAGCGTGGGCGACGACCAGCTTCCCGCAATTATTGTAGGTGACGCCGTGCTGGTCGAGATACGCGTAGAGCGCCCTTCGGCCATCCACGCAAAACTTCGCCTTGTTGGAGCCCGACGCATAGTAAAGCCCCGCATGGATCACTTCGGAGTTTCGCGACGATGTATGCACCGCGATAGCGTCTTCGGATTCAAGAACAATCACGTCGCGGCCCTTCAAGGCAGCCGCACGGGCTACCGCCAAGCCTATTACGCCAGCGCCGATTACAACGAGGTCTGCGTCCAGTTTTTCCATGGCTCCAGTTACCCAAAAAAAGCTGCTTGGGCGAGGCGGCAAATGGAGTATTCCGCAGCTTACCTGCGGTGGTGGTTTCAGGGAGAGCCGTAACGGCTGGCGGGCCAGTCGGCACTTTCGTTGATCAGCGTCAGGAGGCGGGTGCCGCAGAGTGATGTCCCAGGGCCGGTCTCCGGTCGTTTGGCGAACGCTTCGGAATGAGGGACGAGGGCAAGACGGACGTCTTCGGGGCTGAGGCCGCCGTTTCGAGTCGGATCATTCAGCACAGACTCGCTGGCGCGCAGGGCTTCGCTCATCGCGTCGAGTTTGCGGTCGCTGTCAGCAAGTTCGAGATGCCGGCTTCCCCTGGTCTGGTCAGCGCCGAATCCATCAAGCTTCATCAGGCTTTCCAGTTCGGTCTTTTGACGCTCGATTTCAGGTTTCAGCACGACAAAGCAGCCCGCCGCGGCATCACCGAGAGAGCTGAGTCGTGTGTCGGCCAGGATCGGGAAGTTCAATCCGTCATCCATCTTCAGCGGAGCCGGAGCCAGTGTCGATGCAAGGAGGGCCGCAGCCGGGGAAATAGTCACCGGCGTTGTCATGATCGATTCAGCCTGCAGCTCGGCGGTCATTGCCTGATTGTCGCTTGCCCACGCGGCGCCGCCCGCAGCGATGACCACATCTCGCGGAAGTCGTTTCAGCGCGACCGGTGCTGAACTTGTATCGCCATTACGCGCGGCCTCAACATACCAATCCGCGGCAGTCTCCAGATCAACCGGGACGCGTTCAAGACCGAACTCGAAAACCCGCCCCAGATGTACTGGTGACGAACGTTCGCCGAGCCCAGCAGCCTGTTCGAGCAAGGCTACTCCCAGGAGCTGGTCTGCTTCCACGCCGTTTCCGTAAAGGTGAGCACGACCGATGACCGCGATTGCCTCAGGCACGCCGTCTTCGGCGAACCGCGCAATCACATCGACGTGCCGATAGTCTTCATTCAAATAGGCATCGATGGCTGCGTTCAGTTCTTCCGATTGAGCCGATGCGCCCGTGCATACCAGGGCGCT
>JAYZBJ010000190.1:0-6678 GCA_036338795.1 Pseudomonadota bacterium
GACAAGATGATGGAAGGTGAGCGCGAAAAACTTCTGCGGATGGAAGATGCTCTTCGGGGCCGCGTGGTTGGCCAGGAAGAAGCGCTGGAAGCGGTGTCCAATGCCGTGCGCCGCGCGCGTGCGGGCCTTCAGGATCCACACCGGCCAGTTGGTTCATTTCTGTTCATCGGCCCAACCGGCGTCGGCAAGACGGAACTGACGAAGGCTTTGGCAGAGTTCATGTTCGACGACGACACAGCCGTCCTCAGGCTCGACATGTCGGAGTTTCAGGAGAAGCACTCCGTTGCGCGCCTGATCGGGGCACCTCCCGGCTATGTCGGCTACGAAGAAGGTGGTGTCCTGACCGAGGCTGTTCGCCGGCGCCCCTATCAGGTGATCCTCTTCGATGAGGTCGAGAAAGCGCACCCTGACCTGTTCAATACACTGCTACAGGTCCTGGATGATGGCCGCCTCACGGACGGGCATGGTCGCACCGTCGACTTCCGCAACACGATCATCATCATGACCTCAAACCTTGGCGCGGATGCGCTGGCGAGTGGTGATGCAGGCGAGATCACTGAAGGACAACGCGAAGCGGTGATGGGAGCTGTCCGGTCACACTTCCGGCCTGAGTTCATTAACCGGATCGATGAAATGGTCTTCTTCAAAAGACTTGGCCGCTCCGAGATCGACCATGTGGTCGACATCCAGATGGGACGGCTGGCCAAGCTTCTGGCCGATCGCAAGATCAAGGTCGAGCTCTCCGAAGCGGCCCGAACCTGGCTGGCCGATCGAGGTTACGACCCGGTCTATGGTGCGCGTCCTCTCAAGCGCGTCATTCAAAAGGAGCTCCAGGACCCGCTGGCGCGCCTCGTCCTGGAAGGAAAGGTCGCCGACAACAGCACAGTGACTGTGGATGTTGAGGGCGGCAGCCTGTCGATCAATGGCGTTCCAAATGATTTCGCCAAGGGCGCGGCAGTCCTGAACTGAGTACAGGAATGCTACCCGGCGCCTGATGAGCCGGGTAGCATTCCCTAACAACACGAAAAATGCGCTTCTGCCGCAACGCGGAAGTGCGACATTATCACCACCCCTGTAATTTCATCCACAACGCATAGCGCTGATAAATATGCAGTTTCCAGTTTGACTTGCAGAAACGCATAGGTGTCCTGCGCTTTCATGACTGGAAAAATGCTGCGTCTGCGAGAAGTTTGTTGTGCACCCGCGAAGACGTGGGGCAATCAGGGGCGGGCAACGACCCGCATGCTCAACGCAAAGGGGCAATCAAATGAAGAAAAGCGTTTCCTCCATTCTTTTCGCACTCTCGCTCTTTGGTAGCGTCGCTCACGCCGAGTCCGACCTTTCCGAAGTCGAGGCAACTTTCACCTACGACCAGAGCCTGCTGTCGTCCGAGCAGGGCGCAGCTGAGGTTCTGGAAAGCATCGAGGCACAAGCCGAGCGCGCCTGCCGCAAGGTGTCGCTGGTTTCTGTTGGCCTGACGGTTGACGAAGTCTGCGCGAGCGACCTGGTTTTCCAGGCAGTCAACGAGATCGCAAACAGCAATCTCGCTGAGCAGTACGCTGCATCCGACTACTACGTCGAAACCGTCTCCGAGCGTATCCAGCTCGCAGCCCGCTAGACTGCTGAACGGCCCACTCGGGCCGGCCAAAGCAAACAAGAAAAGCCCCAGCAGAGAAATCTGCCGGGGCTTTTTTGTATCTGAATTCGGAGACGCGGCTGACGTGGCCTTCGCCGTTACCTCAGGGGGCTGGCGGCGTCGAGACGGTATCGATAAGAGGCTTTTCTTCGGCCGTTGCCGATACGAGCGTCATGCCGCCAGTATTGATCCGCAGCGCGTCGATTTCGGCTCTCACCTTTTCAAACTCCGCCATGATCTCAGGCGTATCAACCAGCTTGCGCCCCGTCGGCAGCTTGAGGCGCATCGCGTTCACATGCTTGCCGTTGATAAGCACTTCATAGTGCAGGTGCGGCCCGGTGGATGCGCCTGTCGACCCGACATAGCCGATAATGTCGCCCTGGCGAACACGGCGCCCGGAACGAATACCGGAACCATAGCGCGACAGGTGCGCATAAGCCGTCTCATAGCCGTTATTGTGCTGGATGCGGACATAGTTGCCATACCCGCCATAGCGGCTGGCCCGTTCAATCGTCCCGTGGCCAGCGGCATACACGGGCGTTCCGGTCGGGGCCGCAAAATCCGTCCCCTTGTGCAGCTTGTTATAGCCAGAAATCGGGTGACGACGATAACCGAAATTGGATGACAGCCGGGCACCATTGATCGGCGTCTTCATAAGAAATTTCGTTGCTGCATCGCCATTCGTATCGAAGTAGTCGACCATTTCATCATCGCTCGGCGTGAAACGGTAATAGGACTTGTCGAGCGCCTTGCCGTTGATGGCGGCGAAGATCACATTGCCATTGCGCACGAAGTTTCCGCGCTCGTCGACAATCTCTTCGTACACCATTTCAAACTCGTCGCCCGGGTGTACGTCGCGCTGGAAGTCCAGGTCGTAGGCGAAAATGCTGGCGAAATCGACAACCTGCTGATCATGCGCACCGCCACGAAGCGCCGCTTCATAAATGCTCGTATCAATCTTAGCCGAAACGCGTTTAGTCACCGGAGTTGTCGAAGCTTGAAGCACCATCGGCCTGTAGCTTCCATCAGACATACGACGGGACATGATCTGCTTGCCCGCTTCGTTCGATAGCGACAGGGACGTCAGCTGAGCTGTTTCGCCCTCGCCTCGGAAATGCGCACTAATGCTGAGACCGGCACGTACGCGGCGCGGATCCACCAGCTCGGCTTCATAGATCGCGCGCAGGGCGCTGGCTGCATCGGAAGGCTCGGCGCCCAGATCGCGGACCAGTTCGATCAGGGTTTCGCGTGGCTTGAGCGTGCCGGTGCGCCGCTCTGCAGCGATCGGGTCAGAGAAACCGTCTGCGGTGAGAAGCGTTGATGCGAGTGGTGTCGCCAGAGTCACTTGCGGAAGCGTCTGGGCTTCGGCGTGCCTGGATTGGCCGACGAGATAGAAAGTCGACAGAGTGGTCACGCCTGCAAGCGTGCTCAGAAGTGCGAGACTGGTCATGCCTCGTGACAAACTGATACTCAAGTGGAGGGCCTCCTTGGTCAGTAATTTCTCAACCCGTTCGAGAGCATTGTAGCAAAGCCCCGACGGCATCTCCATCCTCGCCAATGTGAGGCTAAAGGATTAAGTAAACCGGCCCGGGGTTGTTTTAAATTCGCAATGGGCTGGCAAGCAAGTGGTCTGATGCTTCAGAAAGCAGCAATAACCATTAAATATTGGGCAGGTTAGACATGGCGAAAGGACAATCCGGCGTGCGGCCATGGCTGGTCGCAGCACTTATACTGGTCGGGATTGTCATTGTTTGCGCTATCGCCGCCTGGGTTTTCCGCAAACCTGCCGCCACCGCGCTGACCGAACGATGGTGCCGCTCACAACAATTCGAATGCACACTTGAGGTTACACAGCTCGGCCTGTCCGGGCTGGAGGTAAAGTCACTGAAAATGGTCGCGGCAAACGGTGACGTGCCGTTCGAGGCCAGTCATGCGCGGATTGAGCTTGAATGGCCCAGCCTCTTCAGCCCGGTGCCCACCCGCGTCACTCTCAAGAGCCCCGTCCTGCGCGGCCAGTATCAAAGCGAGGGGGAAATCCCCGTCCGGTTCAGCGGACTGGAAGACCTGATCCCGAGTGGAGGATCGTCCAGCGCGGCGCCGCCAGACGTCGCAATTGAAGATGCGCGATTTGAACTGGCCACGCCCGCAGGCCCGTTGGTCGCGAGCGGGCGATTTGAGGGTTCGGTGCCTTTCAATGGCGATGCGTACCTCGAAATTCAGCCCACCAAACTGGCGAGCGGAGACGCCCAGCTGGAACTGCGCAAGGCAGTCGCAGATCTGAGCATCACGGGCCTCAGGGTGGATGGAACGATCGTGATCGAATTGGTTGAGGTCGCGTTCGACGGTCTCGCCGCTGAAAACCTTACGGCCAGCCTCCACATGGCGGGGACGTTGCAACCGGCAGCCACGTGGTCATTCAAGGCCGACGAGTTGTCGTACCGCGACCTCTCCCTAACCGGCGCTGACCTTTCAGGTGAAGCGCAGCTGCGCGCCCCCGGAATGGATAAACGCGAAGGGGCGCTGTCGACGCTTCAGAGCTTTGCGCTGTCCGGTACGATCAGGGCTTTGGCCGCACCAGACGTCACCGCCGGCGAAGCCAGTGTTTCCATTGAAGCCACGCGCGAATCTTCCAGCCGCATGGAGGCCGACTACGCGTTCGAAATTCAGAATGCCCTTACAGCCGGCCACACGTCAGATCGCGCAACACTCACAGGCCATACCGTTGTCAGCGACACACTCGAAGAATTCGAGAGCAATGGAGACTTCATTGCCGAGGGGATCTCGCTATCGAGTGACGTGCGCGACCTCATCGAAAGCAAGGTTAATATGAGCGCGCCGCTGGAGGGCCACTCCAAAGCGCTGGCAAACTGGCTCGTCCGTACAGCCAGCCAGTTTACCCTGGGCGGCGAATTCGATGCACGATGGGCTGGCGAAGCCGACTGGTCATTGGTTGCGCACGAGTCGCTGAACCTTCGCGCGGCAAATGGCTCAACGCTCAGCCTGCGAAGCCAGGATACGCATCCCGCGCTCAACCTTTCGCCGGACGGATTGGAGCTTAGCGGGTTGCTCAGCCTGGCCGGTGGCAGCGCGCCCCGATTGGCGGCACACTTGAAGACTTTAAGGGTCGGTCCCGACCGCTCCGTTGATGCGCAACTCGGCGGCGTTTCATTGAAGCCCTGGACGGCCGACGATCTCACGCTCGCGGGCGAGTTCAATGAAATCGACCTATCAACGGCAGGCGCTGCGCCGCGGATCAAAGCCGTGGGCGAGATCAGCGTCGACGGAACGCTCTACGGCATGGACCATGAGAATACGCGGCTGTTCGGTGGTTTTGATGCTGTTCTCGATGCTGCTGGAATTCGCGTTCAGTCCTTCAAGACCCGATGCCTGGGCCTCGACACGCGCGCAATTGCGGTCGGCGGGGGATTTGGTATTGGCGATACCGCCTTGCAGCTCTGCCCGGTCGATGGTCGGCTGGTCAGTCGCACGGCCGGGGTCGCGTCCGGACGCTTCGAAATGGGGACCGTCTCGGTCCCGTTTTCCTCGCAATCCACAGAAGGCGTGCTGACGCTGGAAAAAGGCCTTCTCGACTGGCGGGCTGGTGAGCGCGCCTCGATATCAATTCGCTCGGACCGGATGAGCCTGCCTCTGACCGTTGGCGGAAAAACGCTTTCTGTTTCATCAACCGAGCCCTTGATCGGGCTGGAAAGCGGCGCGCCGGCCAAGCTGAGTGCGCATGTCGGCTTCAGCGAGTTTTCGGGAAGCAGCCTTCCCGCCGACATCAGTCTCGCAAGCGCCAAACTGGATGCTCGCCTCGCCTCCAGCGGCCTTGATGGCACTGCTGATGCGGTCGACGTCCAGGTCAGCGATCGCAATGACGATCCTCTCTACGAACCGTTGACTGGCCAGCTGAGCGGCTCGTTTGAAAAAGGCGTCATGACCGTTGAGGGGCCGGTGACGACACCGCGCGCCGGGCGGCCGATCGCCGATGTCGAGCTCACCCTCGATCTGAGTACGCTGGACGGGAGCGGTCGCGTCTCCATGCCACCGCTTGAATTCGAGCCGGGACGCCTGCAGCCGACCGCGCTGAGCGACCGGGTTCGCGGCTTCCTCTCCAATGCACGCGGCCAGATGGCCGGTGAGGCAATCATCGACATTGATGGCGGGTCAACTTCAGGCACTGGCTGGGTTTCTGTTACAGACTTTGGCTTTGACACCTTGCGGGTCGGCGCCGTGAGCGGTGTTGAGGGGCGTATCGAGTTTGACGACATCATGGAGCTGACAACGCCGCCAGCACAGCAGGTCCGCATCGGCAGGATCAGTCCCGGGATCCCGCTCGAAGATGGGCTTGTCGAGTTCCAGCTGTTGGGACCGACCGAAGCGGTGCTTGAGACTGCCAGATGGCCGTTCGCTGGCGGCGAACTTGTCGCCGGACGGTCCACCTGGACGATTGCAGGCGCGCGCGACGTGATCTCGATCAAGGCCAACGCGCTGGAGCTGACGCGACTCATCAACGTGTTTAACCTGCCCGACATCAAGGCCGACGGCACGGTGTCCGGAGAATTTCCGGTCGAGATCGCTGGCCCGAATGCCTACATCCGGAACGCCACCCTGAAGGCGGACGATGAAGGCGGACTGATCGCCTACACAGGCAAGGCGGCCGAGTCGGCGTCGCAGGCCGACAGCCGCGCACAGATGGCTTTCGATGCCCTGCGGGATTTTCGTTTCTCCGTTCTCGAGATCGGGGCAAACGGCAATCTCAGCGGTGACATGCTGATTACGATGAAACTCGTCGGTTATTCCCCGACCGTGCTTGAAGGCGCCCCGTTTGCATTCAATATCGGTGTCGACTCCAAGCTGATGCAGTTGATCCAGACAGGGCGACGCGCGACGAGCAGTGAATGGCTGGCCGATGCGGTCTCAAGCTCTGTATCGTCAGGAAACACGTCCGATGGCGAAGATGAAAATTAGTTTGAATGGACATTGCCCGTCTCATTCAATTATCGTTCAGCCTGAATGAGTTACAGTGCCAGCCGAGATGA
>JAYZBJ010000191.1:0-4071 GCA_036338795.1 Pseudomonadota bacterium
GCAGGCTTCTTCCAGGCCCAGCCCGACAATCTTGCGCGTCGCCTCGTATTCGGGCTGTGGCAAGTTACACGTCTCGAAGGCGCGGCACATCGCAGTCTGGATGACTTCGCGGCTGTCGACGATCGTGCCGTCCATGTCCCAGATGGCGAGTTTCAAGGTCATGCGCTGCTCCTAGACGAATAGTTCAAGCGGGTCCTTGCCGGCTTCTTCCTCGAGGAAGCCGAGGGTCTTGAACGTCTCTTTCATATGACCGGAGAGCGGTGCCTGGAGCAGGACGGGCCTGCCATTCTTCTTCGGAATGAGAAGCGCGCGCGCATGCAGGTGCAGTCCCTTGGCAACGCCCTGCGGAACCTCGCGGCGGGTGACATACTTGTCGTCGCCCAGAATGGATGTGCCAAGCTCATGCATATGGAAACGCAGCTGGTGCATGCGACCAGTCTGTGGGCGAAGCGCAACCCAGGCAGCACGCTGCGCGGCCTGTGAGACGGTCACGTAATCGGTGATGGCGTGGCGCGCACCTTCATCATTCTGCGCAGCATGAACCATGCGTTCGCGCCCTTCCGGCCCCTGTCCCTTAGCCATCCAGCAGCGCACCTGTCCGGCCGGCGGCTTGGGCGCCCCCACCGTCACGGCCCAGTACACCTTCTCCATTTCGCGCGAACGGAAGAGATCACCGAGCCGGGCAGCTGCAGCAGGGTGGCGCGCAATCAGAAGCAGGCCCGACGTCTCCTTGTCGAGACGGTGAACCAGTTTCGGGCGGTATTCGCCGTCGGACAACACGTCCAGCATGCCGTCAATGTGACGGTCGCCCTGCTTGGTGCCGCCCTGCACCGCGATACCGGCCGGCTTGTTCAGCGCGAACATCTCGTCGTCTTCATAGATGACCATCTCGCGCATCAACTGCTCATCGCGTGACGTCGTCTTGGTCGGCTTGTAGCTTTCCCGCTCTTCCTTGGTCGGCTGGTGGATCGGCGGCAGGCGTACGACCATGCCGGCCTCCAGGCGCGTGTTCGCCTTGGCGCGTGATCCATCGACGCGGATCTGTCCTGACCGGAGCAGCTTTTCCAGCTGCCCCTGCGTGACCGGAAGCCGGCGCTTCACCCAACGGTCAAGGCGCACGCCCTCTTCCTTCGGGCTGACGGTTTCGTTGATGACTTGCTGGCTCATGCGAGCACCCTTTTCATGATCATCATCCCGGCCAGCACTAGCGCCAGGCCGAGTAGGACAGACAGGCCCGCATAGGCAATCGCGCGGGTCCAGTCGTCTTTCTGTACATATTGCGCGACCTCCAGCGAGAAGGCCGAGAAGGTGGTGAAGCCGCCGAGCACGCCGGTCGCAAGGAAAAGCCTCGCGCCCTGTCCGCCGCCCATCGCTTCACCGCGAAAGGCGAGAAATCCGATCAGCAGCCCCATGGCGAGACTGCCCAGCAGGTTCACTGTGAATGTCGCCCATGGCCAGCCGCCAAGCCCCATACGCACAGCCGCGAGCCCCGCGCCATGACGCAGGCTTGCCCCGATGGCTCCCCCAAGCGCTACAAACAGAAATCCCTGCATGGCCCGGCTTTTAAGGCGATTACAACAGAATTGACAGAGGCCGCATCAGGCACGCTGACGCTGCGTCGCGTCTTGTAAGTCACAAGTCACCGGGTACGCTTTCCCCATCAACGCCCAGAAGAGGCGTGTGGGAGGAAAATTTGGCTTACGACATGATTATTGTCGGCGGCGGCATAGGCGGGTCAGCGCTGGCCGCAACCATGGCAAAGGCAGGAAAATCTGTCCTGCTGCTCGAAAAATCCACCGAATATGAAGACCGCGTGCGCGGCGAATGGATCGCGCCGTGGGGCGTCTCGGAGACGCGCCGCCTCGGCCTCTACGACCTGCTGAAAAGTGCTGGCGGCCACCATATCCGCTCGCACGTCACCTATGACGAAAGCTACGATCCATCTGTTGCAGAAGCGACGGCGCTAGAGCTCGGCATATTTGCCGAAGGCGTGCCGGGACCGCTCGCCATCGGTCATCCCCATCATTGTCAGACCCTGTTCGACGAAGCCGTCCACAATGGCGCCGAATGCCGACGCGGCGTCAACGTGACTGAGGTCACGCTTGGCGAGGCACCTTCAGTCACCTTCGAGCAGGATGGCGAGACGACGACAGCCCGCGCACCCTTGATCGTTGGCGCGGAAGGTCGCCAGTCTCTCGTGCGCAAGGCCGCCGGCATCAAGCTGCATCAGGACAAGCCTCATCACTGGTTCGCAGGCCTCCTCGTCGACGATGTCGAAGGCTGGGACGACACGCAGCAGGCCATCGGCACTGAGGACGACTTCGGATTTCTCGCCTTCCCGCAAGGCGGGCAGAAGGTCCGCGTCTATGGTGGTTATGCGCTGAACGAGAAAGGCCGCTTTGCCGGCGAGGATGGCGCAAGGAAATTCCTCGAAGCCTTCCGGATGCGTTCGGCCCCGAATAATGACGCGATCGCGGCAGGCACACCGGTCGGCCCGCTCTTTTCCTATTTCAACAACGATAGCTGGACAGATGAGCCGTACACGAATGGATGCGTCCTCATTGGCGATGCGGCAGGCTGGAATGACCCGATCAACGGGCTTGGTCTTTCGATCACCTACCGCGATGTGCGCATCGTGTCTGACATCCTGAAAGATACACCGGACGGTCAGTCACCTGACTTCCGCCCCTTCGCCGAAGAACGCAGCGAACGCATGCGCCGCCTGCGATTTGCCGGAACGATACAGGCCACGCTCGATATGGAGTTCAGCGAGGATGCGCGCGCCCGCCGCCGCAGCTTCCACCAGCGCAAGCTGGCGGACCCGACGCTCGGCATGCACGGTGCCGCAATCATGGGCGGCCCCGAAATGGTCCCCGCCGAATTCTTCACCGACGCGCATATGCAGAAAGTCCTACAATCATGAGCCCAATGGATATTGAGCGTTACAACGCCGACTGGCTAAGCGCCTGGACGGAAAAGGATGTCGACAGGCTGGTCGCCTTCTACAGCCCTGACACTGTCTACAAGGACAACCAGACAACGGCAGGCGTCGAAGGCCGCGACGCGTTGCGCGCCTACCTCGAAACGCTTTTTGCCTCGACACCGCCAATGACCTACACGCCCGAAACCGTATGGGGCATCGATGGCGGCTTCTGCGGCCGCTGGTACTGCGATATTGGCGAAGGCGGCAAGGATGGCCGGATGCGCGGCTTCGACCTCGTCCTGCTGGACCGGGGCCTGATCTCTCACAATGAAGTTTACGTTCACATGCTCGCTGGAGACTCTTGATGCCAGACATCCGCCACTGGTCCGATATTGATGAAACCTGGCTATCGGACGCCCTTCGTTCTGGTGGCGTCGACGCCAAGGTCAGAGCCTTCGAGGCTGGCAAGGTTGGTACCGGACAGGTGGGCGACTGCGTGCGTTTCAAGCTGGATTATGAATCGGCTGCCCCGGACGCGCCGAAAACCATCGTCGGCAAATTCCCGGCTGATGCTCCAGAGAGCCGCGCCGCAGGCATCCAGCTCAGCAATTACCTGCGCGAGGTAAAGTTCTACCAGCTGCTGCAACCGCGGACGAAGATCACGACGCCGCGCTGCTTCTACACGGATGTAAACGAGGAGACCCATGATTTCGTCCTGATCATGGGCGACCTGGCCCCTGCCGAGCAGGGCGACCAGCTGGTCGGCGTCACGATGGATGAAGCCAGGCAAGTGGTGAAGGAGGCGGCGAAGCTGCACTCCTCCTTCTGGAACGACATGGCGCTCGATGACCATTGGTGGGTCATGAACACCAAGGACGCGCCTTCCCCATTCGAGCCGGAAATGATCGCCGGCCTCTGGGAGGGGTTCAAGGCGCGTTATGGCGACCGCGTCACGCCGCAAGCACGCCAGGTCGGTGACGCGATGATGAGCAATCTGGACGCCCAGAATGATTTCCGTGGCGGCTCGCGCACGCTGATCCATTCAGATTTCCGGCCAGACAACATGTTGTTCAACCGCCAGGACCCGAATGCGCCGGTCACCGTTGTCGACTGGCAAAGCTTCGGCTTCGGCCCGGCGGGAGCCGATG
>JAYZBJ010000192.1:0-15241 GCA_036338795.1 Pseudomonadota bacterium
CTCCTCGCGGGCGAAGTCGTAATAGAAGCCATCATCGATCACCGGACCGATCGTGACCTGCGTATCCGGGTAGAGCTCTTGCACAGCCTGCGCGAGCACGTGCGCGGCATCGTGCCGGATCAGCTCCAGACCGTCCTCATCGCGGGCCGTGACGATGGCGACTTCAGCATCGCCCTCCAGTGGGCGGTTGAGGTCGTACATCTCACCGTTCACCTTGGCAGCAAGAGCTGCCTTGGCGAGGCTTTTGGAGATGGATTCCGCAACATCAGCCGGGCTTGCCCCGTCCTGGTATTCTCGCACCGATCCATCGGGTAGCGTTACATTGATCATTGTTCTCAAGCTTTTCAGTTCGTCTCGGGTCCGGCTCCGGGGAATGGGCGCTCTGTTTTCGCCCAGTCTCCTGCTCGCCATGGTGCCCAGAAAGGTGAAGGTTTCGCTTTTTCGGGAACCGGGTCGAAGCCACGCGAGCCGCCGGGGCGGCAGCGCGACAGTCTCGCCAATGTCATCCAGCCGCCGGTCCACAGACCATGGCGGGATACACATTCCGCGCAATATTCGCTGCACGTCGGCACATGCCGACACTGCGCTCCAAAGACCTGGAAGGCCGGAGACAGCGTCAGTTTGTACGTCTTCAGGACCGCATTTGCGGCCTTTGTGCGAATTGCGGACACGGCGATACGAAGCCCGGTTGGTGTTTCGTCGAAGCGGTTCTAGACGCGCGCGGGACGGCTCTCAACCCGCAAGGGCTGTGACTTGTCCGTCATCCGGCTACGGCGGTGCGCTCAGGCCGCCGCAGCCCGGTTAGTTCGTGCTGTCTCGATTGCCTCGCAGGCCGCTTCAAACGCAAGCATTGTCGAGGTGTGGCGGGGCGGGTAGTCGGCGACACCTGCGAGGTGGCGCAATTCAGCGAAACGGCCCGAGGGAGGCTCAGCCCCGTCTTTCAGCATCGCTCGAAGTGCATCGCGCGCTGCAAATACCTCATCAACCGGGGCGCCGACAATGTGCTCTGCCAAAACCGACGTTGCAGCCTGCCCCAGCGCGCAAGCCTTCGGCTCAACTGCGACGGCGTCGATTGTTTCGCCATCTTCGCTCAGGCGGATATCGACACGCACGACAGACCCGCACACACGCGACACCTTCTCGACCGACGCATCTGCTTCGGCGAGCGCCCCGACGTGCGGGATGTTGGCGGCCAGTTCCAGCACGCGATTATGATAAAGCTCAGCGCTCATGGCCCCTAGATCGCCCTGAAAGTGCTGAAGATCAAGTGAAAGCGGTGTTTCGCAACGTGATCAGCCGAACAGGCCCTGCACCATCGATATGATGCGAGGCAATACGCGGATGAGGATCAGCATTGCCCCGGTCAAGGCCGCACCAGCGAGAAGCAGAAACACCCCATCGCGGGCAGTAAGCCCGAGCCCGAAAAGCAGGATAGTGAGCCCCGGAAGGACCGGGCCGAAAGGGAACAGGCCGAGTGGGATCGTTATGAGGGATGCGACCACACAGATGAGCGCGACCAGCTGCGCGAAGATCGGTGCGGTCAGGACGGTGAAGCGCGGCTTGAGATACTGGTCAACCATGTGGGCGTATTTCCGCCCGGCGGAAACCCCGTCCACGAGATGTTTGCGCTTGAATTCGAAGTCGAGGAACCGGCGCGGCACCCATGGAAACTTCTTCCCGACCACGATTTGCAGCGATATCAATAGCGTTACGAGCGCGACCAGCCATGTCGCACCCGGGATCAGGGTGAGCGGGCTGATAGAAATGAAACCGAGAAGCAGGAGAATGGGTCCGTATGAGCGACGGCCCACGGCGTCGAGCAGATCCCTCACGGTGACGGTTTCGCCTTCCGTGCTCTCGCACAGACTCGTCATCAGGCTTTCCAGATTGTTGACGGGAGTCCTATTCGGTGCCGCCGTCATGGCTTGCTCCAAATCTGCGAATGTCGGTGTCGACTTCGCCCTCGCCTGAAATCGTCAGAACGTAGAGCCGGTCATATTCGGTCGCTTCAACGATCGGCTCACCCGGCTCACCGCCAAGCTCAACAGACAGCTGCGGCGTAGTGTTCGAGTGGCCGACGATGACGGCCGTCTCGCCTTCCTCCAGAAGTTGCGCGGCGAAGGCGCCAAGATCGGCTGCATCATAGGATCGAACATCGAGACCGAGCCGCGCCGCCAGTGGCGCTGCGGTCATCTGTGTTCGGCGATAATCGGTCGACCAGACCGCCCGGATCGGTTCGCCCCCAAGCAATTCAGCGAGCAGTTCGGCGCGCGCACGGCCTGCTTCCGTGAGATCAGGATCATCCTGTTCGACAGTTTTCTCAGCGTGGCGGACGAGGTAGATGTTGAAGCGTTCATTGGCTTCGCTGGCATCAGGCGATGGCTCTGCACCACATGCCGCGAGCGCCAGCAGGACGACGGTTGCGCCGAGGCATCTGAAAATCCCACCGAAGCTCATTTGCGCACCTTCGCCTAAAGCCGTCGCCAGGTCGAGCCTTGCGGCCCGTCCATGATCTCGATGCCTTCTTCGGCAAGCTGGTTGCGGATCCGGTCTGCCTCACCCCAGTCTTTCGCGGCGCGCGCGTCTATTCGGGCCTGCACGAGGGCATCGATACGCGCCTTGTCATCGTCGTTGCCGCCTTGCTCCCACTCATTTGGGGTCGAGGCCAGCAGGCCCAGCATCCGGCCCGCCGCAAGCAGTTCAGCGCGCGCTTGCGCCATTTTCACCTGATCTCCTGCGTCTGCCGCCTGATTGGCTTCCGAGGCCAGACGGGACAATTCAGCCAGTGCGATTGGCGTGTTCAGGTCATCGCTTAGCGCCTTGAGGATGGACGAATCCATGGCCGACCCGCCCTCAGCGTCCCAGACGCGCCTCAGTGCGCCGTAGATACGCCCAAGCGTTGCTTTGGCTTGCTCCAGCAGATCCCGCGTCCAGTCGAGCGGCGCGCGATAGTGACCCGACAGGAGGGCAAAGCGCAGCACTTCGCCGGGCCAATCTTCCAGCAGGTCATGGATCAGTTTCACATTGCCCAACGACTTGGACATTTTCTCGCCGTCCATGTCGAGGAAGCCATTGTGCAACCAATAGCGCGCCATCGGCTCTCCGTGCGCGCATTCAGACTGGGCGATCTCGTTCTCATGGTGCGGGAACTGCAGGTCAATACCGCCCGCGTGAATGTCGATAGTCTTCCCGAGATGCGCAGCTGCCATCGCCGAGCATTCAATGTGCCATCCCGGGCGTCCGCGGCCCCACGGGCTATCCCAGATCGCATCGTCCGGCTCTCCTGGCTTTGCGAACTTCCACAAGGCAAAGTCAGCCGGATTGCGCTTCTCATCAGACACAGCAACGCGAGCGCCGGCCTCATTATCCTCGATGTTGCGGCCCGACAGCTTGCCATAGTCTTCCATCTGGGAGACGTCGAAAAACACGCCAGAAGGCGCAGCATAGGCATAGCCTTTTTTGACCAACTGGTCGGTGAGCCGGATCATGCCGTCGATATGTTTGGTCGCCCACGGTTCGATCGTCGGTGGCAGGACATTCAATGCTGCCAGATCGGCATTGTAGATGTCCGCGTATTTTTGCGTGATGTCCGGTATCGGCGTGCCGTCCTGAAGAGACCGCGCGATAATCTTGTCTTCAACATCAGTGATGTTGCGCGCATAGACGATGTGCGACTCGCCATAAGTTGCCCGCAACAACCGGAACAGGACATCGAAGACGACAGCAGGCCGTGCATTACCGATATGGGCGTAGTTATAAACCGTCGGCCCGCACACATAGAGCGTCACCCGCGATGGATCCTGCGGGGTAAAGTCCTGCTTCTCACGGCCAAGCGTGTTGTAGAGTCTGATCGTCATGATGGTCTTTTAGCGTCTGGAAGGTAAATACAACGGAACGAGGCGGACATTTCAGAATGTCCGGTGCATCAAACGATGCGACAACACAAGTTCCGGGCGGCTATCGCCATGACTGTTACCTTTCGAGAAGCAGCACCGATGTCACATTTGGCGGTTTTTACCAAGACCCACCGAAGGACTTTTGTTCCCGCTTACGCGAAGGCAACACAGCGATTTTCTGGAAAATGTGATCCATTTGCCCTATGTGTCGGTATACGCCCTGAGGGTCACAACTCGGGCGGGCGTTAAGTCCGGTATTGGGGTGCAACATTAGGGCTCACCCACAGAACATCCGGCTCGACCTCCGTCCCTCAGCAGACAGGATTTAGCCATGGCGATGGATGCCATCACGACGAACAGAGATCTGGCCAACAGCGAACCACTCAAGCGGCCTTCCCAGGAAGAAGCTGAAGCTGCGGTGCGTACGCTACTGGCATGGGCGGGGGACGATCCTCGCCGCGAGGGGCTGATCGACACCCCCAAGCGCGTGGTGAATGCCTACAAGGAGTGGTTCCAGGGTTATGACGAGGACCCGGTCAAGTATCTCTCGCGCACGTTCGAGGATGTGCAGGGCTATGATGACATGGTCATGCTCCGCGAGATCGACGTCGAGAGCCATTGCGAACACCACATGGCGCCGTTCCTCGGCAAGGCGTGGGTCGCTTACATGCCAACCCAGGCCGTCGTTGGGATTTCCAAACTCGCCCGCGTCGTGGAAATCTTCTCCAAACGCCTGCAGACGCAGGAAACCATGACCTCGCAGATCTGTGACTCGATCACGGAAAGCCTTGCTCCAGCAGGTGTCGCCGTAATGATTGATGCGGTTCACCAGTGCATGACGACGCGCGGCGTGCACCATCCGAACGTATCGACCGTCACAACGCAGTTCACCGGTCTGTTCAAGACAGATAAAGACTTGCGCGACCGCTTCCTGCGCCTCACAGGCCGCTAGGTAGCGAAGAGCGTACAAGACTTGGCGAGGCCAGTCCCCAAAGGGCTGGCCTTTCTTTTTGCGCTTGACCGCCCCGCGCCCGAGATATATCGTTTTTCAATAAAACAAATAAGGATTTCTCCCATGCGCGCCGAACTTGTCCGTGTCAGCCTCCATCAAGTCGATATAAAGGTCGTCACCGATGATGAGGAAATGCACGTCCTTCAGTGGCGGCGGAACCTGCTTTGGGACGAAGTGCTTCTGGACGGCAAACGGCAGGCTCATTCCGGCGGCTTCGCGCGCGAGAAGGTCTATGGGCTCGTTTTCGGCAAGAGCGCCGACGGGACGGGCGGCAAGAAGGTCATGCTGCTTCTCGATCCGTCCACCAGCTACGGCAACTGGGGCAACCCGAACCAGCAGATTTCCGGCGTACGTCTTGAAACCGCCGAAGGGCCGGTTGTCGCTTTTGGAACGCTCGATCCCAAGAACCTTGAAAAACCGGCAACGTTCTCAGACTGGATGAAGAAGACGATGGGAATGGATTGGGGCGACACTAGCCGCCCGAACTGAGACGCTTTTTCGTCATACCTGCATGAGGGCGGGCACGCGTCGGATCTTCGGGCCAGTCATGCTTGGGATACTGCGCACGCATGTCTTTCGCCATGTCGCGATAACCGCCCGCCCAGAAGCCGCCAATATCCTTGGTAACTGCAATGGGCCGCGCGGCGGGCGATAGAAGCTGCAGCGTTACAGGAACCCGTCCCTGCGCAATCGCGGGCTGTCGGTCGAGGCCGTAGAGTTCTTGCGCACGCGCCTCTACAAGAGGCGCATTGTCATCGTCGTAATCCACTTGCGCCTTGCGCCCGCTGGGCAGGTCTATTGCTAGCGGCGCCAGATCGTCGATCTGTTGTGCCTTCGGCCAGCCCAAAGACTGTTTCAAGGCGTTTAGCACGACGCCGTCACCCGGCATGTCGAACTTGCCACTTCCCAAGGCTGGCGCGAGCCACTCGCCTGCCTCACGGGCCAGTTCGGTTTCGTCGAGCATCGGCCAGTCATCCGGGAAAGCTGTATGGAGCAGGCTAGTCCTGGCGAGAAAACGGGCAACCGGCTTACCTAGCCCGGCGGCGTCAAACCCTTCCGTCTGAATGAAGGATATGAAGGCCGAGCGCGCCGCATCTCCCGAGGGTTGCGGCAATGGCGTCTCTGACAGCACGATCGCGCCGATCGCTTTGACGCGGCGCCCCCTAAAGCTGCGGCTCGCGGCATCGAAGTTCGCCCACTCTTCGGTCTTGGGCGGGTAAAGCGCCAGAACCTGTTTTTCGCTGATCGGGACCGCCAGGGTAATCCGTGCCCTGCCCGCCGCGCCGACCATATCCGCAACGACCAGCCATTCAGATTTCGCCAGACCAGAGTCGGCCTGCACGTCTCCTGCACGCCCATTCGCCAGCAGGTAGCTCGACTGTACCCCTGCACGGCGACGGGCAATCTGGCCCGGCCATGCCCGCGCCAACAGCATCGCTGGATCGCCGGATGGCTTGCCGCCCTTGGCCCAGCGCTCGGCCTGACGTCTGAGGGCAGCGGCGCGGCCGCTCCGGTCCCGTCTGAAGCCTTCAAGTCTCTCTGCCAGGCTTGGAGACACGCCGCCGACGCCTGCCTCACTGGCGAGCGCCGCGATCTCCGCCGCCAGTGCCCGTTCATCGTCGCTCTCCGCGCTTGCGACCAGACTGGCATATTTCGGGTCCAGTGGCAGTGACGCCATACGTCTGCCGCGCTCAGTTAGCTTGCCAGCATCGTTGATCGCTCCATAGGCAATGAGCGATTGGCGGGCGGCTTCGATACGTCCCTTTGGCGGTTCGTCGAGCCATAAGAGGCGGTACGGGTCGTCTTCCCCCCACTCGGCGAGCGCCAGCATAAGGCCCGACAGATCCGCATTCAGGATTTCGGGGGCCGGCGAAGAAACCAGCCCTCGCGTTTCTTCTTCATCCCACAACCGATAGCAGACCCCCGGCCCCAAACGACCTGCCCGTCCGCGGCGCTGATCTACATTTGCCCTGGCCGCACGAATTGTCCGTAAAACCTGAGATCCGCTGGAGGGGTCGAATTCCGGGACCCGCGCCAAGCCGGCATCAACGACAATGTGAACGCCATCTATGGTCAGAGCGCTTTCAGCGATATCCGTCGCCAGGACCACCTTCCGGCGTCCATGAGGAGATGGGCGCACCGCTTCGTCCTGCTCTTTGGGAGATAGCGCACCAAACAGCGGGTAGACATCGACGTCATCCGGCAAGTCCCGAAGTCGTTCGGCAGTGCGACGTATCTCGCCTGCACCGGGAAGAAAGGCCAGAACTGACCCGGTTTCCGTCCGCACAGCCTTTTCGACTGCCGTTGCCACCTGATCTTCGATCCGATCACGGGTGCGCCCGAGGTATCGTGTCTCCACGGGATATTGGCGGCCTTCGCTTTCAACCACAGGCGCGTCCAGGCGGTCTGCGACTTTTTCAGTGTCCAGTGTCGCGGACATGGCGATGATGTGAAGATCGTCGCGGAGCGCCGACTGGGCTTCCAACGCCAGTGCCAGACCGAGATCGGCGTTCAGGCTGCGCTCGTGAATTTCATCGAAGATTACGGCCGACACCCCGTCCAGCGATGGATCGGCGAGCAATCGACGGGTGAAAAGGCCATCGGTGATGACCTCGACAACCGTGTCCTTCGAGATCTTTCTTTCGATGCGGGTTGAAAGCCCGACCTTGCCCCCCGTCCGCTCGCCGAGTGTAGCAGCCATGCGGTCGGCCGCCATGCGGGCCGCAAGCCGTCGTGGCTCCAGCATGACGACTTTGCCGGGCAGCGCCTCGAATCCATCAATCAGGCCAGCCAGCGCCAAGGGCACGCGGGTCGTCTTGCCCGCGCCGGGCGGTGCCGCAAGGACCAAACGCTTCCGCAGACGCAGCTGTTCGCAGATCTCGGGGAGAAGTGTTTCGATCGGCAGGTTCAGGGTTTCGGCCATGCGCACGCTCTAGCTGAATCCTTCAGACTTGGCACGAGCAGCGGCAGTAATCGCGGCGATCCAAGGTTTCGCTTTCCCGGCGAACACCTTAAAGAGTGCGGCCAGACTGATCCTGAAAGGCCTAAAGCCGTGGCAGAAAATCTCGAACTCTCCATTGTCGTTCCGGTCCATAATGAGTCCGGCAATGTTGAAACGCTCGCGCGCGAAATCGCTACGGCGCTTGATGGCAGATCGTACGAGATGATCTTCGTCGATGACGCTTCAACTGACGAGACGCGCTCGGAGCTCGCTGCACTGAAGGAAGTCTTTCCGGCTCTGCGCATCCTGAGCCATCGGAAGAATGCCGGCCAGAGCCGTGCCATCCGCACTGGAGTCCGGGCTGCGCGAGGCCGGGTTGTCGGCACCCTTGATGGAGATGGCCAGAACGATCCAGCAGACCTGCCGGACCTTTACCGTGCACTGACCCGGCAGGACGCGCCGGAAAAACTTGCTATGGTCATGGGACGCCGGGCCAGCCGCAAAGACACGGCCTGGAAACGCTTCGGCTCGCGGTTTGCCAACTCGATCCGCAAGCGCATGCTACGCGATGACTGCGACGATAGCGGCTGCGGCATCAAGGTCGTCAAACGGGACGTGTTCCTTTCTCTTCCCTATTTCGACCACATGCACCGCTACATGCCTGCCCTGGTCCGGGCAGATGGCCATGACGTTGAATACATGGATGTAAATCACCGTGAACGCGGCGCCGGAAGCTCAAAGTACACGAATTTCGGACGCCTCTGGGCGGCCCTGTCAGACCTGCGGGGCGTCACCTGGCTCATCCGCCGACGTCGCAATCCTGAGGGCGCCGACGAAATCTGACGTCATTCGCGTGACCCTAAAACTGTCCATCTTTCGCCTCCTCATGTAGAACTTCGTGCTTAACAGCAGCGAAAGGGGACGCTAGGCATGAGTATGAGAGGTATCTTCGGCGCAGCGGCGATCGCCCGCGCAGAAGATAGAAAAAAGCGCGCGGCGGCTGAGAGCCGTCCGAACACAGCCAGGGGATTCATAATGCGTGTTCTACTCGGAATTTTTCCGCTCCTGATCATTCCGGTCGCCATCTACAACCTTATCGCGCTGCCCTTCGGCGGCTCGGCCGATCCCGAAACAGCGCTCATCAACAATGCTGCGCCGATCCTCGACTTGATGAACAATCCGATGCTCACGCTTCCGATGATCTCTGGCGTGAACTGGGCGATCACCAATGGCGAAATGCTGATCCTCTTCTCGATCGCACTTCTTTTCATGGAAATCCTGAAGTCGACATCCACCGGCACGGCAACGATCATCAATCACGCCATTTCGATGATCCTGTTCATCGTGTGTCTCGTCGAGTTCCTGCTCCTTCCGAATTTCGCGACTTCGGTGTTTTTCATCATCACCATCATGACATTACTCGACGTCCTTGCAGGTGTAGTCGTTACTATTGTTTCAGCCCGCCGTGACTTCGGCGTCGGGGAAGGTTTCGGCGGCTGATCGGTTTTTGGGCAAAATACTTACGTTTTGAGGCGGGGCAGGTGTAAAATCTGCCCCGTCCTGCTTCACAGCAGCGAAAACACGTCTACTGTCCCCCCGTCAGGGAAATAACGGAGCCGGGGAGAGGCTATGGACGCCATTATTGGACCGATTGAGACCTTTAGTAACTTTATTTGGGGCGGTAGCTGGAACGACACACAGTTGCTGCCCATGGGCCCGCTGGCCATCGTCCTGCTAGGGACAGGACTGTTCATGATGTTTCGCATCGGCGCGCGACCACTGCGCCGGTTCGTGCCCGCGCTAGCTGAGGTCTGGCAAGGCCGCAAGGCGCAGGGCGAAGACGGGGCCATCACGCCGTGGCAGGCCCTATCAACCGCACTTTCAGGACAAGTCGGCACAGGTAACCTGGCCGGTGTCGCAACCGCCCTCACGCTTGGCGGACCGGGCGCTATCTTCTGGATGTGGATTACCGCCATCTTCGGTATGGCCCTCGCTTTTGCAGAGAGCTCACTTGCCGTCAAATACCGTGAAACCGACGAGTATGGCCGCATCAATGGCGGCCCGATGTACTATATCAAGAACGGCCTCGGTAAGAAGTGGATCTGGCTCGCCGTCATTTTCTGTATCGGCACGCTGTTCTCGGCGCTCGTTACGGGCTCCATGATCCAGGCAAACTCGATCACGGAAGCGGCGATCGAAACCGGCTCATCGGTGTTTGGCGTCACGATTCCGAACTGGCTCGTGGGCATCATCATTGGCACGCTTGTCTTTGCGGTGATCATTGGTGGCATCAAGTCCATCGGCAGCGTGGCCGGCAAGGTCGTGCCTCTTATGGCGGGTGCTTATGTGCTGATCGCCTTTGTCGTGCTGCTGATGAATGCGCCCAAGGTTCCCGCAGCCTTCATGGAGATCATCGGATCTGCCTTCGGCCTTCAAGAAGCTGTCGGTGGCGCAACAGGTTATGCTGTGCTCGCCGCAATCCGCGCAGGTATCGCACGCGGCCTCTTCTCGAACGAAGCCGGCCAGGGTTCGGCCCCCATCGCTCACGCTGCAGCACGGACGAAAAACCCGGTCCAGCAGGGCGAGATTGCCATGATCGGCGTCTTCCTCGACACCGTGGTGATCTGTACGATGACCGCTCTGGTCATCCTGACCGTGACTGGCGACTTCAAGAAGTCGGGCGCACTCGTCGCGGCGAACCAATGTATCGAATCTGGCTACGACCTGCCGGAAGGCACCAGCCTCGAAACGCTCTTCCCAAGCGCGTACACCGAAGGGCGTGAGCAGATCATTGCTGAGAACGGCGCTGTTGCGGCAGCCTGGCTTCAGGAGTGTCAGGCAACTGGCGTCGAGATTGATGACACAGCGATTGCCGGGGCGACTGATCCGGCGATTCTGATGGACGTCGATCACGCGTGGGAGACCGACGCGAACTCGGCCGCCATCACGACCCGTGCCTACGGCGCAGCCTTCCCGGGTGGTGAATTCGTCGTGCCGATTGCACTGTTCTTCTTCGCGTTCACGACGATTATCGGCTGGTCCTATTACGGTGAGCAGGCCGTGACCTTCCTTGTTGGCGAATGGGCGACCCACCCGTTCCGATATGTCTGGGTGGTGATCGTGTTCGCGGGAACGGTGCTTCCGGCAGGCGGCTTGTGGCTGCTTGGTGATATTGCGAACGCCTCTATGGCCTTCCCGAACCTGATCGCGATTATCGCGCTATCCGGTGTCGTGGTGGCCATGCACAAGCTGAACGACGATCCTGGACACGGCCATCCGGTCGTGGACAAGACCGAGGATCTTCCAGCGGAATAAATCTGAAACGCCCGGGGAAACCCGGGCGTTTTACCATTCTGGTGGCGTTCCAGAACCACTCTGACAGCGTTCTGGTTCGCTGTTCCCACGCTTGGGCGTAAGCGCATTCTTAAGCATCCTCGCGCGACACTTCCCGAATGAGTGATGCGGCCCGGATTGATGCCTTTCTCGAAATGATGAGCGCCGAGCGCGGTGCCTCGCCACACACGCTTGATGCGTATGGCCGGGATCTCGCTGACGCAGCCGGCTTCATGAAGGGCAAGCTCGTCAATGCATCCGCCACCGACGTGTCGCGCTTTGCGCGCTGGCTCGCAGATCAGGGGCTCGCACCGCGCAGCCAGGCTCGCAAACTTTCATCTCTCCGTCGGTTTTATCGCTTCCTCTTCGAAGAAGGTGACCGCAAGGACGATCCGACCTCCCGGCTCGAGGGCCCCAAGGCCAGTCGCGACATACCCGACGTGTTGTCGCGTGAGGAGGTTGCGCGCCTCATCGACGCTTGCGGCGATGACCTTCGCCTGCGGTGCCTCGTAGAGCTTCTTTACGGCGCCGGGTTGCGGGTCTCCGAACTGGTGAGCCTCAAGCTTGGCAACCTGCCCCGCCGCAAGGGCGACCGCTGGGAGACGCGGGACATCATTGTTCGCGGCAAGGGCGGCAAGGACAGGCTTTGCCCTCTCGGCCAGCCCGCGCTCGATGCCATCCTCGCCTGGCTCGACCAGAGGGATGATACGCTCCCGAAGAAAACGCTTCAGGCCCGTTCGGCCAGCGCCTTCCTGTTTCCATCACGCGGCAAGGAAGGGCACCTGACGCGCCGCAGGCTCGGCCAGATGCTGAAAGAGCTGAGCGCGGCTGCCGGCCTTGACGCGGAAAAGGTGCATCCGCATGCGCTGCGTCACGCCTATGCCACACACCTCCTGCAGGGCGGCGCCGATCTCCGATCGGTCCAGACGCTCCTCGGTCATGCCGATATTTCAACAACCGAGATCTATACCCACGTCCTTACAGACGAGCTTGCCGAACTGCTGGAAACGGCGCATCCGCTCGCACGCTGAATTTTTTTGCACGGCGCCTCTCCCGCACGGATTTCGCCGCCGTATATCTAATCCCGATCCAATCACTTCAGCATTCCGGGAGAAACCATGTTTGCCGTTGTCAAAGCCGTCGCCGCTACCATCCTGATCGCCGAGATTGCTGGCGGCTTTTTTCTGGGGCTTGAGTCATTGGTTCTGATGTCAATGAACGTGACGGGCGCGCTCTTCTGGAGCGTTGAGGGCATCACCGCGATCGCCGTCCTGTTTGGCTGTGTCCTCTATTTCAGGCGTGCGCTGGCATACGAAAAATCGGTGAGCGTTCCAGTTCGCGATTGAACCACCCGGCTGGCGTGTGCGTAAGCACTGATGAAAGGGCTGGGCACACTCATGCTGAAACAGGTAATTGCTATTGGTTCACTCGTCGCGCTCGCCGCCTGTGGCGGCGCGGAGTCTGACAGTGGCAATCGCGCACCTTTCGCACCAACCGTCAGCCCTGACGATCTTTCGGTTCTGGTCGGTGACGACTGGCAGGGCGAACTGACCTATCTCGACTATGGGGACAACGAGACGGAGACGGCGCTGCCGGTGAATCTCCTGGTCGGACAAAATGACCGTACCTTCGAGCTCCATTTCACCTTCCCGGACGAGCCGCAGGCTAATGGCCGTGCGGAGATCACCATCTCGGAGGATGGTCGCCAGTTGAATGACGAAACACTGGTGCGCCGCCTTGAGGATGGTTCGGCTCTCATGCTGGTCACGCATCAGGCTTGCGACGACAATGGCGTGAACGGTGATTGCGAGTTCACCTACATGATTGCCCACGATGCATTCAGCATCACCAAGATGGTCACACCTGAAGGTTCAGACGCTGCCTACCGCCGTAATCATTACCTGTTTACGCGGTCCTGACGCCGATTGACCGCCAAGCGCGCTCCTCTATGTTGCAGTGCGAAAACAGGAGGAGAGGCGCATGACCCGGAAAACACCACGAAATTTCTTCAAACCGCTCGCAATCGGTGCTCCGGACCCGATGCGGGAGCTTCCCGTCAAGCTGGAGCGGATGATCCATTTCGTTCCGCCGCACCTCGACAAGGTTCGCGCCAAGGTACCGGAAATCGCGCCAACGGTAGATGTCGTCCTGGCCAATCTCGAAGATGCGATCCCGGCTGACGCAAAGGATGCCGCGCGCGCAGGCGCGATTGAAATGGCGTCGATGTATGACTGGCAGGGCAAGGGCACAGGCTTCTGGAGCCGTGTGAACTGCCTCAACTCGCCCTGGTTTCAGGATGACGTCTCCGAACTCGTCCTCAAGGCGGGCCACCAACTTGACGTGATCATGCTGCCCAAGGTCGAAGGGCCGTGGGACATCCACTTCGCCGATCAGTATGTAGCCCAGCTTGAAGCCAAGGCTGGCTTGAAACGCCCGATCCTGTTCCACGCCATCCTCGAAACGGCGCAAGGCATGGCCCTTGTTGAAGAGATCGCGTTGGCCAGCCCGCGCATGCAGGGCATCTCGCTCGGCCCGGCAGACCTTGCTGCGGATCGCAAGATGAAGACGACACGCGTTGGCGGTGGCCACCCCTATTACCGTGTCATCGACGACCCGAATGAGGATGGCTCGGCCCGCGAGAGCGCCCAGCAGGATCCGTGGCACTACACGCTGGCCCGCATGGTCGATGCCTGCCGGATGGCGGGGATCAATGCCTTCTACGGCCCGTTCGGCGACATTGCCGACCTTGAAGCCTGCGAACAGCAATTCCGGAATGCGTTCCTGCTCGGCTGTTCGGGCACCTGGACGCTACACCCGAAACAGATCGAAATTGCCAAGCGCGTTTTCTCCCCTGATCCGAAAGAAGTCATCTTTGCTCGCCGTATCCTTGAGGCCATGCCGGATGGATCAGGTGTCGCCATGCTGGACGGCAAGATGCAGGACGATGCGACGTGGAAGCAGGCCAAGGTCATGTCCGACCTTGCCGACCTCGTCGCTAGCAAGGATCCCGATCTCGCAAAGGCTTACTCGGGCGAATAGGCCTTTTATCGAGCTGCTGCCGGGAAGGCTTGGCGGCAGCTGCAAGCCTGATAAGGTCGCCTTCGCATTAACCATTTGCGAGGACGTCCCCCATGAAGTTCACCTCCTTGGCCCTGCTGGCTGGCGCAGGCCTCGTTGCAGCTGGCTGCGCAACATTGCCGCCCTCCCCCGATACCGCTGTGACCGCTCCGTCCACGGCGCCGGTTTCACTCGAAGGCAAGATCGCCGAATGCGGCCATCCCGGCGCGGCTCCGGCACAGGTTGTCTATCCTGACGGCTGGCAGAAGCGTCTCACCGAAGTCGCTGAGCAGAGCATGGCGCAGGACGAACTCCTTGGCGGCCCGGTGACTACCGAAGTGGTCGCCCGCAATGACGAGCCAAAGGTCCGGCCAAGTCCGACTTACCCAGCCACTGCCGCGCGCATCGGCCTGGAGGCCATGTGCTATGCGATGATGGATGTGACGCCCTCGGGCGACCCGGAAGAGATCCTGACCGCCTGCTCCTCACCCGCCTTCAACGCGGCGACGTATGAGGCCATCCGGACAGTCAAGTTTGCGCCAAAAGTCATAGACGGCCGGCAGGTTCGCCGGCTCAACGTCGTCTATCCGGTGCAATACTGCCTCTCGCAGTGAGGGGCTCCAACCAAAGGGGACGAAGATGAAGGCAATCATGACAATCGCCGCATTCAGCGTTGCGCTGAGCGGTGTTGCGATGGCTGACGAGGTGTGGCGCACCGAGATCGGCGATGTAATTTACGACCATGACATGGATGATGGGCACGCCGTGCTGACCTATCCAATTGAAGGAAGTGATGTTCGCGGCATCGGCTACATCAGTGGTCTCGCCGGCGAATATGAAGGGCGCACGGCCTATGAAGGCATCTGGATCGAGCCGGACGATGTCGGCACCCAACCGTGCGCCTATGCCATCACAGACCCCGAAACGGGTGAACCGCGACAGACCTGGGGGCAGGTCGAGATGATATTCGTCGACCCGGACTTTCCGGGCAGCTGGGTCATC